>NZ_AKIX01000050.1:0-66470 GCF_000282075.1 Brevibacillus sp. BC25 | reverse complement strand
CCCAGCAGGACGGAGCCTGGAGCCTAGACTGGAAATATTCTTCTCTTCACCGCAGCTGCATAGACCTTAATTCAGAGTAATCAAATAGGATTTAACAATTTAAAGATTGACAAAGGCATGAACGACCACTACTATGAATCCATGAAATCCGATTAACATAAAGGGGATTACAACATGAAAAAAGTCATTCTGTCTACCTTACTATCTTGTCTGCTACTGGGAATGGCTGGCTGTAGCACTTCCGGTTCTCCTTCTCAGCCGAATAATACGACTCCGCCTGCTGATCAAGCAGCTTCGCAAAATTTGCTAGAAAAAGTGAAAGCCGAGAAGAAACTCGTCATTGGTACGGAAGGTACATACTCTCCGTTTACGTACCATGATCAGTCGGGCAAATTGACCGGCTATGATGTGGAGGTTGTCACAGAAGTTGCCAAGCGGCTCGGTGTAGAGCCTGTGTTCCAGGAAACCCAGTGGGATGCCATGTTTGCTGGACTCGACTCCAAGCGCTTTGACGTCATTGCCAATCAGGTAGGAATCCGTCCTGATCGTCAGGAAAAGTACGATTTCTCCAAGCCATATACGATTTCCCGTGCGGTTTTGGTGACTCACAAGGACAATAACACCGTCAAAGACTTCAAGGATATCAAAGGGTTAAAAGCCGGACAATCTATGACAAGCAACTACGCTGACCTCGCACGCGCCAATGAGGCGGAAATCGTCGGTGTAGACAATTTCAATCAAGCGATTGACCTGATTGCACAAAAACGCGTGGACGTCGTGCTCAACGATAATTTGTCGGTGCTTGATTTCCTGAAACAAAAGCCGGATACGCCAATCAAAGTCGTGGCGAAAAATGCAGATGGCCAACCAACCGCTTTCATGTTCCGTAAAGGAAGCACAGAACTGACTGACGCGATTAACAAGGTGCTCGATGAAATGCAGCAGGACGGTACCCTTTCCAAAATTTCCATCAAATGGTTCGGCGAGGATATCACGAAGTAATTCTTAGGCGTTGACAAAATTGTCTGTCCCTTTTAGTATGATCCTATTCAATTTCACATCGGTTTAGTGGGGGTTAATTTATGAAAAAACTATTATTTTCCCTTCTCGCTTCCACTCTGTTAGTCGCATTGGCAGGTTGCGGGTCGTCTTCAACTGGACAACCACCGCAAAATAGTGCCGCTCCTGCCCCAACAGAAGAGAAAAAAGAACAAAACTTGTTGGAAAAAGTAAAAGCCGACGGTAAAATTCTGATCGGAACCGAGGGCACATACGCGCCGTTTACGTTCCACGATCAGTCTGGCAAGCTGACGGGCTATGATGTGGAGGTCGTGACAGAGGTAGCAAAGCGCATCGGTGTTGCGCCTGTGTTTCAAGAAACACAATGGGATGCCATGTTCGCTGGACTTGACTCCAAGCGCTTTGATGTCGTAGCGAATCAGGTAGGCATTCGCCCTGATCGCCAGGAAAAGTACGACTTCTCCAATGCATATACCGTATCCACAGCGGTCCTTGTCACCCATAAAGACAACACGACCGTAAAAGGCTTCGAGGATATTAAAGGTCTGAGGGCAGCGCAAACATTGACGAGCAACCTCACCGATATCGCGAAGAAAAACGGAGCGGAAATCGTCGGTGTGGAAGGCTTTAACCAAGCGATTGACTTGCTTGTTTCCAAGCGTGTAGATATTACGATCAACGATGGGATTTCCCTGTTGGACTTCATGAAGCAAAAGCCTGATGTTCCTATCAAAATTATCGCAAAAGATCCGAACGTAGCGAAAAACGGCTTCCTCTTCCGCAAGGGCAGCACAGAGCTGGTTGATGCATTCAACAAAGCACTGGATGACATGACGAAAGATGGTACCCTCGCAAAAATATCAGAGAAATGGTTTGGTGCAGATGTCTCTAAGTAGCTTCTTTGAAAACCCAGAACGCCTGAACCGATGGATCGATATCGCGCAAAGCTCCTTTCTTCCTCTGTTGAAAGGAGCCTTGCTCTATTCTTTGACAATCGCCATCGCTGCCTTTTTCATTGGTCTGATCCTTGCAGTTCTCACTGCGTTGGCACGACTATCCGGCATTAAGCCGCTGATTGCCATCGCCCGCTTTTATGTATCGATCATTCGCGGTACTCCTTTATTGGTCCAATTGTTCATCATTTTTTATGGCTTGCCGAGCATCGGCTTGATGATCGATCCGATACCGTCGGCAATCATCGGCTTCTCTCTCAGCGTCGGTGCCTATTCCTCCGAGGTGGTACGTGCCGCAATCTTGTCCATTCACAAAGGGCAATGGGAAGCAGCCTATTCCCTGGGGATGACCTACTGGCAAGCACTGCGCAGAGTCGTGCTCCCACAGGCAGCTCGCGTCTCCATTCCTCCTTTGTCCAACTCGTTTATTAGTCTGGTCAAGGATACTTCCCTGGCTTCGGTCGTTCTGGTACCAGAGATGTTTCGCAAAGCCCAAGAAGTCGTCGCTGCGACATATGAGCCGCTGCTCGTCTATGCGGAAGCGGCCCTTATTTACTGGGTGATTTGCTTCATACTCTCCATTATCCAGGATCGCATCGAAAACAAGCTGGACCGTTATGTCTAAAAAGCAGGTGAAATCGCATGATTACGATCACGGATGTGCATAAACAATTCAATACCTTACATGTACTCAAAGGCATTTCCCTCTCAGTGGAAAAAGGAAAGGTAGTCGTTATCATCGGTCCTTCTGGCTCCGGTAAAACAACCTTACTTCGCTGCCTGAATGCACTTGAGGTTCCGACCAACGGCAGTGTCCAGATCGGTGACGTCAAGCTGGACTTTTCCAAAAAAGTAGAGAGAACGAGTATTCCGAAGCTGCGTAAGCAGACCGGGATGGTGTTTCAAAACTACAATCTGTTCCCGCATATGACAGCCGTTGAAAATGTGATGGAGGGACCTGTCACTGTCAAAAAAGAAGACAAAGAAAAAGCACGTGCGAAAGCCGCTGCTCTCCTGACAAAAGTTGGTCTCAGTGATAAGCTGGACCATTATCCTGCACAGTTGTCTGGTGGACAACAGCAGCGTGTAGGCATTGCTCGGGCACTGGCGATGGACCCGCAAGTCATGCTATTTGACGAGCCTACCTCCGCTCTCGACCCGGAGCTCGTTGGTGAAGTGTTGAAGGTGATGAAGGAGCTTGCCCAGGAAGGGATGACGATGATCGTCGTCACTCACGAGATGGGCTTCGCCCGGGAAGTTGCCGACGAGGTTATTTTCATGGACCAAGGCGTCATCGTGGAGCGAGATACACCTTCCAATTTGTTCGCAAAACCGCGTGAGGAACGCACACGTCAGTTTTTGCAGCATTTGAAGTAGTGACCAGAAAAAAGACTCTGTCTCTTGTATAAGAGCACAGAGTCTTTTCTTTGCAATATTGCCTTAATCATCAATGAAGCAAATCACTAGGAAAATAATAATGAGTATCCAAATGAACCCGCCACCAAAAAAGCCGAAGCCTCCGCGATCGCAACCCATAATCTTCCTCTCCTCCCATTGAAATCAGATGGACGCACCGATCTGCTGGCAAGGATCAGTACACAGTCAGCTTATGACAGCCGCATCTCTCCTGTATGGATGCCTGTCTATCCTAGTGATTAAAAAGAAAAAAACGGGTGCTTGCCCTCCGCATTTATACAAAACCTAAAATTAACAAATGCTTCATGTTCTCTCTACTCTTCCTTAACATCAGACAACTATCATGAATGTGTCAGACCCTACGATGGACATTACGTCCTCCATTTCCGCCCGAATAGCCCCCTTCTACATCGGGCGGGCTTTTTTTCTTTGCCGCTAACATATAAAATATGGATAACTAGACATTTTTAGCGGAGAGAGGGATTATTTTTTGGAAGGATATAAACAGGCGTTAGCGCAATATATTGACGCTACCAATACACATGACTTTGCCAATGTAGAAAACGCACTTCATCCGAATGCCATTTACTGGTTTTCCGACAAGACTTGTACATCCATGAGTGAGATCCGCACTTACTTTGAAAATGCTTGGCATCTGATCAAGGATGAAGTCTATGCGGCTACGGAAGTCCAGTGGATTGCTGTCGATCAAAGGTCCGCTAGCTGTGTATATACGTATCAATATCAAGGCTATTACAACGGGGAATTCGTCACGGGAAGTGGTAGAGCCACGAATATTTTTACGAAAACAGAGACAGATGAATGGAAGCTCATTCACGAGCATCTGAGCGGCAAAGTTGAGTAAGCCCCAAAAATAAAAGCCTCGCTAGGTAGCAAGGCTTTCTTGGTAAGTCGAGACCCCTCATGCAAGGGGTCTCGTTTGTTTTTTATCGATTAAAAAGGGATTCTCTCTGAATGAATCACATACTCATGCTGTGCAGCCCACTCTTGGAGACCCTCCCAGAATGCTTCGCAAGCGCTAACGATTTTTGCTGAATCAGTCAGATCCCCCGCCATCACCAATCTGGCTACCTGATCGAATCCAGCTGGACGATGTGGCAATTCCAGCGCTTCCGGCAAAACCTTGGCCCCTGTCGAGTAAAGCTGTCGGTTATGCAGCCCGATCAACATCGCACCGTATTGGGCAAACTCCATAGCCAAGTAGGGCAGATAGGTATGTGGGCCGTTTATATTTACGTTTCGCAACTTTCCAATAAACTCGTACATTTCTCCTACGAGAATACCGTTGATTCCCTCTGTGAACTCTTCCTCCGATGGTGATTCTGCTGCTTTTTTGAGCGTTTCAAAAAAGCCCTTCGGATCGTACAGACTCAGCGGAGAAAAGAATGGGCCATGTGTCAGTGGCCAATCATCCTCGACCGTAGCGGCCGTGTTCAGCAAAACATCTGCACTGCACACATTCACTTCAGCCTTCCAAGGTCCCGCTGACCATTCGTAGCTAAATTCTATTTCTTCCCCTGATTTTTCTAGTACACAAAACATCTCGATATCCGAGTAAGGGCCGTCTGTCCCTCGAGAAACGGAACCATACACCCCAATGGCAAGAACTTTTTCTTTGTACACTTCCTGTAATCTCGCAGCAATTTCTTGGCAGGTTTGAAATCGTTCACTTCGAGATATTTTTATAGGTCCATTCATGTTCATTTACGTACATCTCCCTTGATATATTGTGGGGTGAGCTGACACAAATACATGAATGGAGGACCTCGGGATTAACGGGGGACTTTTTTTGGATGCATGTGAACTTCCTCCCATCGACCAGATCGTAAGGTTCGTCATGATATGCATTTTACCAAGGAAAGGAAAATCTTACGAGCGATTTTTATTCGTAGTGGGAGCATGGGCGTTGTCGATGGCCGATTGAATATACGCTTGAAGCGTATCGATGAAGGTACGAGCGGCGAACCCCATATATTTGTCCCTGCGATAAACTAGGCAGATGTCTTGGCTGGGTGTCGGATGCAAATTGATGATCGCAATCTCGTCGTCGTTTACGTTTTGCAGCAATAAGCTAGGCAGGATACAGCCCCCGATCCCCTTTTTTACAAGAGTCAACAGAGACAGGAGTGTGGTCGTTTCGATATGAGGCTGCAAACGAAAGCCTTCCTGTAAGCAATAGCGATTGATGAGCTGTCTCGCTTGATGATCCGGTGGAAACATCACCATTTTTACATCTTGAAGCTGATCAAATTTGATTGCCTTTTCCTTGGCAAGTGGATGTGCGGTATGAACCGCCAAAGCGAACTCTTCGTGAAAAAGCGGAATGACAGTGATTCTCTCATCTGGCTCAGGTAACACAGTCACGCCCAAATCAATCTCGCCAGATATGATTTGCTCCACTATTCTTGTAGACTCAATGACGGATAAGGATGTTTTGGGATACAAGCGGTGAAATTCTACAAGAAGAGCATCAAACAACAAGTCAGCATCACCAGGCAGGACACCGATCGTGAGCGTGCCCCCTTCGCAGTTTTTCATGGCAGCAATCGCTTCGCGTGCGTAGTCAATATGGGAAAAAACATGCCGACTCTGTTCCAGTAATACCTTTCCTGCTTCCGTCAGCGTGATTCGCTTGCCTAAGCGGTCAAACAGCGGGACACCCAGTTCACTCTCTAAAAACTTGATTTGCTGGCTGAGATTGGACTGCGAGGTACACAGCTTTTCTGAGGCCCGGGAAAAATGCATTTCCTCACATATTGCTATAAAATACTCCAATTGCCTGAGCTCCATTGCTTCACCTCTTTCGCCTTATCATTTTTACTAATCATTCTAATCGGAAAAGCATGATTGTTGCGTTTTCCCCTACGACGTACACTTTAGTTGACGGTAAGAGCACTGTCAATCATAGGAAAATGATAGGGAGGTTTTGTCTGATGTCTCAAAGCATGATCATTACAGCCACATCCGTTCGTCAAATTGGCCTGCAACAGATTCCCATGATTCCTGAGGAGCTATTGGATGTTCAATCCCCCGCTTTTTCAAATACACTTCGCTGGAATATCGGGCATATCGTCTTTTGTTTTCAGCATTTCCTGTCCATCGGCTTGCCTTACCAATCTGACCTGCCCGCTTCTTTCGCTACTCTTTTTCAGACGGGAACGAAGCCTTCTGACTGGACGACTGCACCACCCTCGAAAGATGAGCTGATTCACTACTTGTCCGTACAGCTAGATCTGCTGGCCTCCGTCACCCCTCACGAGCTAGAGACAGCTTTGCCAGCCCCTATTACAATGGGTCCCTTCCAGTTTACGACGGTAGGAGAAGTCTTTAACTTTGCCGTCATGCACGAGTCCATTCATCTAGGGATCATTTCAAGCATGGTAAAAGTCGTAGCGCAGGAAGCAGCAGCAGAGTAATTGCAAAAAAACGAGACCTTCCAATGGTCTCGTTTTTTTCGTTTATTCGAACCGAGTGAACTTTTCTTCGGCAGATGTGCGTGTGCGTGCTGCTGGTACATTTTCCTGATCGAAAAAACCGAGGTGCAGGAAACCAACGACTTTCTCTCCTGGTGCAACACCCAAGATGGCGTGTGCCTTCGGGTCCCAGTTGTGTGCGTTTGTTTTCCAGACGACGCCTAATCCACGCTCCCATGCGAGCAACTGGAAGTTTTGAATGAGAGCAGCGGTCGCACTGAAATCTTCTTCCCATTGTTTTTGGCGCGGGTCTTCTTTCATGATGACAACCAAATAAGCTGCCGGTTGGTTGTACATGTCTCTGCGCGCCTGATAGGCTTCTTGCGGATAGCAGGTGATCAGCTTCTCTACGAACGCTTCTTTTTTCTCTGAAGATACAAACATAAATCTCCATGGCTCACGTATACCATGGTTTGGCGCGTACACTGCGTCATTCAACAGCTCTAGAACAAGTTCTTCGGACACAGTATCTGGTTTATAGTCTTTTTTAATAGAGCGGCGCTCTCGAATAATTTTGGCAATGGACACAACGGTCACCCTCTTCTCTTAGACTTTCACACTTTGATAATGGTTATCAGTCTTATTTAGAACATATGTTATCGTGTACACTCGGCAAAATCAAGTAAGAAGTAAACGAAACTGCACACTACGCTTACAGGGATATGGTAAACTTTTGGACGAGGAGGGATGTAGCTTGGACGGACAGCGCCCAGCTCTCATAAAGCCAGGATTTTTCAGTATCGATGCGCCAGCAGACAGGCGACGCAACGAGTTTGATTTTCATAATGAAGCGTTGCTTTTCCACCAGCAGCCTGTCGATTTTGTTTTTTTCGGCGATTCCATCACGCATTGGTGGGATCTCGCTACCTTTTTTGGCCGGTCGGGTCAGACGATCGTCAATCGTGGAATCGGCGGTGACACAACCGAGCAGGCCCGTAGGCGTTTTGCCGCGGACGTCCTTCAATTAAAGCCACGTTACGTCATGATCATGATCGGGATTAACAATACGTGGGCGTTAGATACATTCTTGCCTTCCGACCGACTGACACCCCAAGAAATTTGCCAGCAGGTGACCACTGATATAGAAGCAATGGTGTATGCGGCTCTCGAGCAAGGCATCCAGCCCATTCTTTGTTCCCTTTTGCCTACAAGCATGGACCGATACGCACGCAACCGTGAGCGAAACGAGCTCGTGATTACTATCAATAAACGTTTTCAAGTGATTGCTGAACAAACAAACTGTCTCTATGTCGATTATCACTCCCGCATGACAGAGACTGATGGCATCACACTGCGCAAGGAATTGGCTGACGACGGACTTCATCCGCATGTCCTCGGCTACCAGCTCATGGCGACCGTTCTGCGCGATACACTTTATGCACATGACATCGCACTTGGCACACCATCCTGAATGAAAAAAGGATGCGGCTTCTTATGCCCATCCTTTTTTTACTGCTTATTCCGGTCGACGGTCCGTCAGCCAATGCCCACCTGCGATTTTTCCCACTGATGCCATCAAAACAGACATATGAGACTTACCATCGATGCCTAAATATTCGTTCATGTCATGATCCATCCAGTGACCAATCGTCGTTACCCCAAGCCCCAGTCCGTTTGCTACCAAATGCAGGTTCTGCGACACATGCCCGGAATCCCACCAAATATAGCGGTACGCACGCTCTTTGTATTTGTCTTTCGTGCGATCCACCATCGCTGTCCAAACGAAATTGACAGCAGCCCGTCTCGTCACCTCTTGTTCTTCTGTGAACAGATAGGCGATCTCGGCCGTGTCCTCTCTCTTCAGTCCCTCCAAGCACCAATTCTGTACATCCAGGTGATACAGGCCTTCCTCAAGTCCCTCCACGTTGTTAATCATCAGGTACGTCTCAATCGGATACAGGGCGCCGGCAGACGGCGTCGTGCGTAATTGATAGTCTCCCATATCATCTGTGATGCCCTGTGTACCCCATAGTAGGAGATTCAATTCGTTAAGCGTCATTGGCTGCTTCAAGAAATTACGCTTGGATCTTCGATTGGCGAGGACCTCCCACAAATCGACGGACGTTGGAAACTGCGGCTTGCCCAAATCAATGCGGGTAAATACCTTTTCATAGCGCAAATACGTCGCTGGTCTTTTCGAAAAATCGTAACGAGAGGCCCAGCCTTTTTCCAGCTCGCCTACCCGGTAAGAGGTCGCCTCGATAAATTCATTTGCAATTCTCTGCCATTCGGGATGCATCTATGTTCCTCCTCGTATTTTCTTGGTGGTGATGCCTTTTACTATACGAAGCTCTTTTCCATTAGTAAAACAATGATTTATAATATTTTTCATAAGATAAAACTAATGAAAAGGAACGAGGAGACATGACGCTTACCCAACTGCAAGTGTTTGTCGCCGCAGCAAAAGCTGGAAGCTTCACACGGGCAGCAGAAGAAATCGGCTTTACGCAATCCGCCGTCTCGCAAATGATACAGTCCCTGGAAAAAGAGCTAGGCGTCAGTCTTTTTCAGCGAAGTCGCAGCGGGATCACTCCGACGAGCATCGGAGAGCGAATGCTTGCGCACGCTCGCGACATTTTGAACATCACATCCTGCATGACGGAGGAAGCAAACGTGGCCCGCGGGATTTCGTCCGGTACCCTGCGTATTGCCTCAATCCCCAGCGTCGCCTCTCGCTTTTTACCTGGACTTTTGGGTAGCTTTCGCAAGCTGTTTCCTGCCGTGGACATCCTGCTTTTGGAAGGCGATAGTGATGAGATTAGCAACTGGCTGCACAGCTCTGTTGTCGATATTGCCTTTACCGTTATGCCTGATAAGGACATGCAAACGTTGCCGCTCTTGCAAGACGAAATGATGGTCATTTTACCAGATACCCATCCTTTGAAAGACAGCCAGACCCTTTGTTTTTCCGAAATTGCGGAACGCTGTTTTATCATGCCAAAGGATGGCTGCATCCGAAAAATGCTGCAAGAGAATCACATTACCCCAACAGTTACGTTTGAAGTGCGTGAGGTGTATACGATTTTGACCATGGTGCAAGAGTATATCGGCGTCACTATCATGCCTGAGCTGTACATGCCACCTGTCATCCCCAAAGTCGTAGCGATCCCTCTGTCGCCCCCGATTACTAGGGAAGTGGTGCTCGCGGTGCGCAACTGGCAGTCGATCTCCCCACTCACGGCAGAGTTCGCCGTTCACAGCCAGCAATATGTAAAAAGCATAGACTTCACGCCTACGAGCAAGTAGCCACACGAACAAAGCCCTCGCCTATTGGGATTGGCGGGGCTTTTGGTGTGCGAGAAGCTCTGTTAGCCATTTTTCAAATTTGTTGGCACTCATGATTTCATGGGTAATAAATTCACCCTGATAAAACAAGCCAAAGGTTGTCCATATGACAGGCGCGTTCTGTGCTGCTTCCCTCGTTGTCAGCTTGTACGAATGAAAGGGGACACTTTTCGCTTCCGCTACTTTTCTCAACTCTTCCAAAACACCAACAGCAAATGGACACTGCGCTGTGTAATAAATGGTGACGCCATTCTCCTTTGAAGAAGTCGTTCCTGTTTTCTTAAAGGACGGCATAGCAGCTTGTTCATTCCATTTCCATGCCACTAATTGAAAGTACGGTTCTGCTTGGTCTGCCAGCTCAAACCCCATATGTTCAAAAAAACGTCTCTCACTCAAATACGGATACTTGTTCTTCCCTACGATATGAACGATTCCGTCCATACCACGTTTGACGGCATTTTCCTTGCAATGATGCAACAATTGTTTCGCATGCCCGTTCTCTTTATATTTGCCAGACACCCACAAGCAGTTGATATACATATAATTGGGGGCTTCAATTGGAACCCAAGCCATTTCCGCAGGCAAGTATTCAATAAACACTTTTGCCCGCTCATCCAAGCGATAAAAAACCAAGCCTTCATCCATTCGCTCTGTCAGCCACTTCTTCTTCTCGGCTACTGCATGTTCGTATTGTTTTGCACCTAATGCACAGCATATGTGCTCCGCTTCTATATTCTTTTTCGTGATTTCTATATACCCCATTGTTTACCGCCTCCCCCTTTCCTCTGCTTTTATCTACGATCACGGACGATTTGACCCAGCCTTTTGATGCCAGATTAAAATCGGCGATTCTTTTCTATTTCTCTCCAGCGAAAACAAAGAAGTTTGAAACAACTATCGGCACACAGTTGATTAGCATTCAAGCCACCTCTGAATGCAAACAATTAAAGCTCTATTTCACCTGCTTGATCTTGCTCTAGATGAACAAGTGGAACAGGAGAGTAAATAAACGTATCCCCGTCGTCTTCAAGCTTGTAGATGATACAAAACAAAGCTGAACCTCGATGATCACCACTCGGTATGGAGAAAATCATGGCTGGACAGCGTAGCTCAGTAGAATGAACGCTTGCACACAGATCCTTATAAGTCACAACAGCAAGGTTGTCGACATCAGCGAGATGCTGTTGACAATCCCCGATAACTTGCCTGTAATACTCTATTTTCTGATTATACTTATTCGCAAAGCTCTGCTTATACTCCTCAATGCTAAGAAAGCAACACTCCCAATCCAAAGGTGGGATACTTAACACATAGCGATAGAACTTCAACTTTCTGATTCCTCCTCTTTTGAAATCGAGCTATTATACGCGATCATTTAAGCATATAGGTATTTTCGGAAGGATCCATCCCTCTTGAGTATATACAGAAAATTTTTGCGTTGCTCATATTTTACTTTTTGCTTCCCTGTATACATTTACCATGAAAATTAAATTCTGTAATTTGTTTGCCTTTTCGTGCTAGTGTTCGGCGATACAATGCACCCAGGTAGTTTTTGGAGGCACCAACTGAATGAGCTGCTTCTGTTAAGGATGATTTTAAATACTTATTGCCTTTTTGGATTCCGTTCAATGTAAGTAAGTGTAAGGCTATCACAACAATAGCTCCATGGCTGCGCGTTCTTTATCCGCAATCTCGAGCAACAGCTTAGACGCATGCACGAGCTCTTGGTGCTCACCTGTTCTTCCTGCATGGTCGATTGAAGCAGAGACGCTAACCCACATTGGAGCGATCTCTGTAAACATGCAGTGGGCTTGTTCAATCCTCGGGTCCTCCAGCCGATCAGCACATTCTCTCAAATAATCCCTATACAGATTCCGAAATAAAGCGCCGCCGGTTCCCGCCCGCTCCATTAGCGTCGCGGTAAGACATAAATCATGTTCGAAATTGTTGCTGCGAGAAGGCCACTTCAAGATTTCATTGCTCATTTTAACAATGCCTCTATTGCCAATATTCTGAATAGGCGGGTTCAGATAGTCATGCGCATTCATGGTCAAGGATTCGCGTAAAGCAGGAACAAGCGGAAGCAATGCGTCGTTTGGCTCGATCGTAAAGGAACGATTCCGGGAGCTCATGGGTCCCTTTGCATTTCTGGCAGCGGCCAAGCTTGTCAAACTCGTCTTCACAAGTCCACCCTGTTGTCTGGTGTCCGCCAAGTAGGCGTATTCGTCATCTATACCGTAAAGTACCGCATAGTGACCGGCGAAGTGCACTTTGTTCGTAAAATAATCCAAGTAATAGGCATCTAATTTAAGCCCAACCGGAAAGCCGTGTTCGATGCTGCTTCGGACGTTCTGCCACGCCTTATGGACGGACGAGGTTTCTTGATATCTGACGTTCAAGCCGAGTCGTTCGGCGAGATAAGCGGTCAGTTTATCCGGTTTTACCCTTCCTCCGATGAAGGGGAAGTCCATTCCCTTCGAATCCCAGTATATGAATCCAAGCCCTTGCCCGAGTCCGAACAACATCGGCTCAGACAGGCGGACTCCCGCATATTGCATTAAATTGCCTATGGCGGTTGTTTCGCAATGTTCGCCTGGATAAGGAATAAAACCTTCAATAAATTTGACCATGTCTACTTGCCTCCTCCAATAATTCATGTATTAAACGGCTAACGAACGCTTGCTCGCTCTCGATTAAGCTGAATGGATGCAAGAACAACGCCCTTACGTTCAGCGGCAAGCTAGCTCCGCCTTGTGATTCGTACTTCTGTCTTATTTTTATCGAGGCTTCTCCAAGAAAATCCAGTCGTTTCCGTAAAGCAATGACGGCCTCTTCCTTCTCGATATGGGGCAAAGCGGCCAAACCGAGATCGAAGCGGTTGTCACGTTCCCGTGTAGACGACAGACTATCAAGAATTTCATTTCTCAGCTTACGTATACCCACTTCGGTGAGGGCAAACCGGGTCGGCGTTGGCCCCTTGCCGGATTTCTCGTCGGATGTCTCAGGTGAGATCCATCCTTTATCGCTAAGTTTCTTCAATCCTGCATATATCGAAGTTGTACCGATATTCGCCCATTCTTTATAACCTCGCTGCTCGACTAACTTCATAATATCGTACCCGGAAGCTTGACTATGCTCCGCGATCATTTGCAGGAGCATGAATTCGACATTCGATAATGTATGCATAGAGAGACTCCTAATCTTGAGTATTTCATATATGGAATATAACATAGGTGTAATAAAAACTCAAAAACCGAATCTGCGAGAAAACTACAGCTTGAGAATGTTCAAATCAGGAACTGACGAACTTCCGAATGTACGGGTCTTGAGGCGGCACTTGAGCTCTCAGCATCGACTGATCATCCCGATCTTTTTTTGACGTCGTGCTTTGGTCATGATAATGAAAGCGCAAGATCTTGAAACGTAAATTCCCCTATACTAAAAACGGTAATTAGTTGTGACGAAAAATGGGGGAACGTGCATGAGTAACAAGGCAGAAGGATTGTTAACTAACACAGATTTTCGCAGGCTCTGGATTGGGCAAACTGCATCACAGTTTGGGACTCAGGTTGCATTATTAGGAATGCCATTAGTGGCAGCTCTCTATTTAGGGGCCAGTCCCATGCAAATGGGGTTGCTTGGTTTTGCCGAGTATGCGCCATTTATCATTTTCGGTTTGCTCGCTGGTGTATGGATAGACAGATTTCCCCGGCGACCAATTCTTGTCGCCGCTAACTTTTTCAGGGGTGCATTACTGCTCATTGTACCGCTGACAGCCTTAACTGGATTCCTGAATATGACAGTTCTATATTTGATAGCCTTCCTAGTGGGTATCTGTACTGTCTTTTTTGATGTTGCCTATACATCCTTTTTGCCTTCCATTGTGAGCAAGGAGCAGCTTGTTGATGGGAATAGCAAACTAGAGACAAGTAAATCTACCGCACAAATTGCTGGGCCGGGTTTATCTGGTGGACTGGAACAGTTAATCACCGCTCCTTTTGCAATATTGTTCACGTCGGTATCCTTTTTTGTATCCGCTGTGTACATAGCCCGGATTCGCAAGTTGGAGACAATCGTGACAGATGCGAAAAAACCAAAAAACATGTGGCTGGAAATTAAAGAAGGGCTGCATACGGTTTACACAAAACCGTTACTGTGGGGAGTGGTGCGCTGCTCAACAGTCTTTAACCTTTCCTGGAATGTTATTTTTAGTGTTTATGTTCTATATGCATCGCAAGAACTCAAAATCAGTACGAGTATTCTTGGCATCATTTATGTAACGCTAGGAGTAGGGTACCTATTTGGCTCTCTGCTTGCCCAAAGGGCTGTACGTCGTTTTGGAGTAGGTCCAACAATTGTGGGTTCCGCTACGATCGCAGCAAGTGGCGGTTTGCTTGCTCCATTAGCAGTAGGATCAGAATTAAGTATTGCGGTGATTATGATGCTCGGACAGCTTCTTTTCGGAATGGGTGTCTCCATGTTTAGCATTAGTACCATCAGTTTACGTCAAGTAATTGTACCCGATGCCCTGCAAGGTCGCGTGAATGCTACATTTCGATTTATCTCGTGGGGTTCTTTACCGCTTGGTTCGTTAATTGGAGGGATGATAGGGGGAGCAATGGGTTTACGGTTCGCTTTATTTGCGGGTGGCATTGGATTGTTAGCTTCGGCTTGCACATTATTGTTCACCCCATTTTTACAACTACGTGTGAAATCATTTCATGAATTAACATTGGAAAAAGATGTGTCTATAAAGAGCTAAGGAGTGCCTTAAGAAGTATGAAACTAACGGTTGATCGCCACCCTGTTTGGTCTTGAGCTGAGCATACAAACAAACAGTGTCAATCGATGTCAGCAATTTAAAAAGCCAGGAAGACCCTCTTCCTGGCTAGTGACAAATGCCGAGCTCTGCCGCCAACACGAGAAACATCGCATGCGACCAAAGGAGCGGCACAGCGGGATGCCCTGCCCTCTCCACCCACATCTCATAATGAGCCGTGGAAAGCAAATGCTCCTGTACTTGTTCAGGCAGTCCGCTCGCTTGCCGTTTGGACACAATCCACGCTGCAATCTTTTCGGCTTCTTCACGCCTACCCGTTTTCACGTAATACCAGCCCAACCAGGCAGATAACAGCAGCCACTGCCCCCCGCCGTAATACGTATCAGCCGGGTAGCGATGCACGCCGTATCCTGCTCGCAGCTCCTCTTCTATGGCTTGCACAGTTCGGATCATAAGCGGATCATCCACGTCGACGATCCCATACGGCAGTGCCAGCCAGAGCAGACTTGCATCTACAGAATGGTCCCCGACGGATTTTATCAATCGCCCGTTGGCTGTGCCATGCTCGCGTATGAATTGGCCAATGGTCTCTCCTTGCTGAGCGAGTTCGGAAGCTCGGTCGGACAAATAAGGCTCCATCGCCTTGATCCCAGCATAAATGGCTCCTAGCGTCACTGGGTGGATTCGGTCTCCTCCCTCTTCCCAGCAATCAAAGTTAGGGAGCTGCCAGCACGCCACTACATAGTCAATCGTCAGTTCAATAGATTGCCTCAGCTCGTGAATCAAGTCATGCTCCCCACTTATCCGCACATGCTCAGCCAGCCCCCACAGCCATGTCCCGTAGCCATCGAGCTGAAAGCTGCCCCATTCGCCTGCTACTTCTTCTCCGTCCGCTGTATAGCGCGTATGCAAAAAGCGGTCGTTCCCCGCATCATTTTTGTCTAACCCTTTTTTTACTGCCGTAATGGCTGCTCTTGCCTTTGCCTCATGCTTTCGGATCACATCATCGCACCATTGGTAAAACTTGCGGGCGCTCTCATGGTTGCCGGTACGGTTCATCGCATATGCCGTAAATGTTCCATCACGGAGCCACGCATACTGATAGTGGGCAAATGCGGGTGAAGCGAGATACGCCCCGCTACTCGCTTGATGCTGAAGAATCAATTTTACACTTTCCTCAATCAGGGTCATGGTTATCCCCCCTTATTCGGACAAGCCGACTTCGTAACAAATACAGTCGCTGCTCGTCTTCCGGCTCTGCTTTTATAGCATATGCAACCGACGTCCAAACGAAAACCCAATATGCATAGCAAAAGAAAACCCACTGGATGCGCATGTCCAGCGGGTTCTTGTGACACTTAATTTTGTGAAGGTACATCCGTATGTTCAGATTTCAGGAAATGCTGCAGCTCCTCATAAAAAGTCGGGTTGCAAGCCATCACGCTGCTTTTTTGGTCGTACGGCAGTGGTGTCCCCGTCATGGTCGTCACCCGGCCGCCCGCTTCCTCTACAATAATGCGAGCTGCCCCGAAATCCCACGCATTGAGCTGCATACTGACGTAGCCATCCAGTCTTCCCGCAGCCACATACGCCATCTCCAGAGCGGCGCTTCCCAAAAGGCGCATTCCGCGAACCTTCCCAGCAAGCTTTTTCACGATCAAGTCGATGCCGATCTGCTCAGCACGCTTGTTCCAAAATACGCTCGTGCATAACAAAGCTTGTTCCAGACTTACTGCCCGATTCACCTGCAAGGGACGATCATTGAGAAATGCACCTTCCCCTTTTACTGCATAAAATAACTCGTCTCTGGAAGGATCGTAAACCGCTCCGACCATTCCCTCTCCCTTATGGTAAACGGCAATGGAAACGGAAAAATTGATTTGCTGATGAACAAAATTGGTCGTGCCATCAATCGGGTCGATGACCCAAAGCGTGTCATACTGCTTGTAATCCTCCGCATGTGCACTCTCTTCTCCAAGAATGCCGTGATCAGGGAATCGTGCAAGAATCATCTGAATGACGTGATTCTCCACTTCTTTATCTACGGCTGTAACAAGATCGGAGGCAGATGTTTTATACTCGACGGTAAAAGGTTCCTTCATTCGCTTCAGACTCAGCTCACCCGCTGAACGGGCGCATTGCAAAGCGAGCTCCTTGAGAGCCGCCAGTGTTGATGCTTGCACACGTATCGCCACCTAAAACTTGACTTATTTTTTCGCAAAGCACTCCGCTTTCTTCTCGAAAGAGGGGCTTCGACGTTTCATTTGAAAATGATGAGACAGCTCGTGCTAAAAAACGGCCATGCTATATTATTTAGTGTACCATACTTTACCTGCTGTTACACCACACGTTAGCCATGAGGAATGCGCCTGAAATGTCGTTGCTTCACCCAGCTCCCGAATTATTGAAAAAGGGTACCTCCTCGTCATTTCTGACCGTGGAGACACCCTTTTTTACATGACCACTTTAGCAGCAGCGCGTTACGCCGCCTTTTTCAAATCGCTCGGTCAATGCGTACATGTAGTACTCACGCTCTGTCATCGGAAATATACCCGGTGCCCCATGAGTCTCGTACCAATGGGCGAGATAGCGATCATAGTCGGGCATTCCGAAAATCGTTTTAATAGCAGAGCTCACTGTACGCATTGCTTTTCGCATGGCTCTTAGCTTGCGCCTCATGCTACGTGATGTCCTTTCCCGTCAAATACATTTCCTTTGGACTTGATGTACGGCGACTCCTGCAACGGATAGTGCTTGCCGCGGAGAATATTGATCCATACCCGCGCTCCGTCGAGAATGATCCCAATCGTAATGACCATGAAGATTGCACATACCACCGCATCGATCTGGTCGTTGAAGATCATTTTTTGTGCAGCTTCCACTGTTTTTACCCCTTTTGGCAGCGTACCGGCATCCAGTGCCTTTTGGAATGCTTCTGCATGCGAGAGGAACCCGATTTTTGGATCAGGATGGAACAGCTTTTGCCAGCCTGCTGTCAGCGTAGCCGTCGTCAGCCAAGCCATCGGTACGAGTGTGATCCACGAGTAGGCGGCTTTGCCCATTTTGAAAATAATCGTCGTTCCCACCGTAAACGCAATCGCGGCGAGCATCTGGTTGGCGATACCAAAGAGCGGCCACAGGGTGTAAATGCCTCCCAATGGGTCCATGACACCTTGGAGCAGGAAGTATCCCCATCCGATGGTAATGATCCCAGAACCAATCAAATTACCTGGCAGCCAGTTGACTTCCTTCATTTTCGGAATGACGTTGCCAAGCATATCTTGTACCATAAATCGTCCGACACGCGTTCCCGCATCGATCGTCGTCAAAATAAAGACAGCCTCAAACAAGATCGCAAAGTGATACCAGAATGCCATTAATGCCTTGCCACCCAATACACCCGAGAAAATCGTCGCCATCCCGATTGCCAGTGACGGTGCTCCGCCCGTCCGGGAAAGGATCGTCTTTTCTTGGATGTCGTTGGCGAGCGTTGTTAAGTGCTCAGGGGTTACGGTGTAGCCCCAGCCCGTTATCGTCGTCGCAACCTGGACTGCATCCACGCCAATTGCTGCAGCAGGTGAGTTGATCGCAAAATAGACTCCGGGAGTCAGCACGCACGCTGCAATCATCGCCATAACCGCGACACCAGACTCCATCAGCATCCCACCGTAACCAATCAGTGGCGCATGCGATTCCTTCGCGATCATCTTCGGTGTCGTTCCGGATGATACGAGAGAATGGAATCCCGATACGGCTCCGCACGCGATGGTAATAAACAGGAAGGGGAACAGATTTCCTGCGAAAACAGGGCCAGTTCCATCAATGAACTTCGTCAGTGCTGGCATTTGCAAAGGTGGCAGTGTCAGCACGATTCCCACTGCCAATACCGCAATCGTCCCTACTTTCAAGAATGAGCTGAGGTAATCGCGCGGTGCTAACAGCAGCCACACAGGCAAAACCGAAGCAATAAAGCCGTACACAATTATCATCCAGGCTAGCTGTACCTTGGAAAACGTGAAGGCTGGTCCCCATGTAGGCGATGCAGCAACGATTTGACCGAGCCAGAGGGAAAAGAACAGCAGGGCAAGCCCGATAATCGAGCCCTCCAATACCTGCCCGGGTCGTATATACCGCATGTACAATCCCATCAATATCGCGATAGGTAGGGTCATAAATATCGTGAAGGTAGCCCACGGCGATTCAGCTAGAGCGTTAACCACAACCATGGCCAAAACAGCAATCAGGATAATCATAATGGCAATAATCCCAATCAAAGCGAGTGCTCCGCCAACAGGACCGATCTCTTCCTTGGCAATTTGACCGAGGCTCTTTCCGTTGCGACGCATCGATCCGAACAAAATAATGAAGTCCTGCACCGCTCCACCGATCACGACCCCGACGATAATCCAGATCGTTCCCGGCAAATATCCCATTTGCGCAGCAAGCGTAGGACCTACAAGCGGGCCTGCACCTGCAATCGCTGCGAAATGGTGCCCAAACAACACCCATTTGTTCGTGGGCACGAAGTCTTTGCCGTCGTTGTTCACTTCTGCCGGAGTAGCGCGATTGTCATCGAGCGCCATTAGTTTTTTGGCTATGAATTTGCTGTAAAAACGATAAGCTACAGCATAAGTGCAAAATGCGGCTGTAAGTAACCAGAACGAGTTGACTGATTCCCCTTGCCAGAGCGCTATCATCCCGAACCCGACAGCACCCAACGCGGCTATCCCGCCCCAAATCAAGAGGGAAAGAAACCATTTCTTCATCCAAGTCGCCTCCTTCTATTTATGAAATATTCAGGCAATAAACCTTAGAAAAACGTATCACATCGGACAACTTGCCAACATAAAAAATGGCTGAACCGTACAAAAACAAGCACAAGCTGCACCATCCTCGTTTGAGTGTAAACGCATTCAATTTTGGGACGTAGAAAGTCTCCGCCCTGAGTCTGATCCAATCTCCACCACAATATGTTAAAGTTATACATAAATTGGTATCGAAATCAAAAAGGAGAATACGCACATGCGACGAATCGGGGGTTACATCATTATCGGAATCGGAGCGATTTTTGTTCTGGCTACCTACCTAAACGTACCGCTCGCAATGGACTTGCTCTGGCCAGTCTTCCTTCTCATCCCAGGAATCGGGTTTCATATTTTCTTTTTTATGAACCCAAAGCCGAATCGCGCTGGATTGCTCGTGCCAGGCGGGATCTTGCTCGTTTATGCTCCACTCTTCTTTTTCAGCCAGCTATTTTTTCATGGAGATATGAGCACGACGTGGCCCTTCTTTCTGATTGGTCCTGCCGTGGGGCTTACTGAGCTGTACATATTCGGCAATCGCAAACCCGCTCTCTTGATCCCCATTGGCATCCTCACCGTTCTTGCCATCGTATTTTTGATCGCGAATCTGGCGTCTACCCAAGTAGGCGGCATCCTCGGCTTGATCCTGATCGTATTGGGCGGGATCATGGTGACACGTAAGAAAAACGATGACTATCCCATGTAAGCAGTCGAAAAAACAGACCAATCCTCCCCCCAATGGGACGCAGGATTGGTCTGTTTCCTTTAAAACCCCAATCGTTTCTTCAATTCCTTCACGACATTGCGGCTGACAGGCACTTCTGTTTTGCGATGATCCTGCATGACTAGATGAATCGAGCCTTTGAACCAAGGGACAAGCTCTGCTGTTTTGGATAAATTGACAATAAAAGCGCGATGCGTCCGAAAAAACTGCTGGCGTGACAGCCTGCTCTCCAGCTCCTGCAACGTAAACGTGGTCGCATATTGCTCATCTGCTGTATAAATGCTCGCATACCTTCCTTCCAAGGTGGTATAGACGATTTCGTTTGGATCAATCAGCATGATCTTGCCGTTTTTCTCCACCGGGACACGACGCGGCTGAGTATCGACCAGCACATTTTGCAGAAGGGACTGTAGCCTTTCCTCCAGCAACGGTGACGCGTCCAATACAGGCTCACTTTTCCGCCTCATTTTTCGTACCCGATTCATCGTCTTTTCCAGCCGCATTTCACTGAACGGCTTGACGATATAATCGACGGCTTCCGCCTCAAATGCTCGGACCGCATGAAATTCATACGCACTTGCAAAGATGATGACAGGTGGATTGACCATGGATTCCAGAAGCTCCTGCCCCACGTCGACCCCATCCCTGTCCTGCAAATGGATGTCCAAAAAGACCGCATCCGGCTCTGTCTGAAGCACCGCTTCCAACGCCTCTTCCCCACTGCCAGCCTCTCCTACTACGGACACTTCCGAAAACTGCTCCAGCAAATACCGCAGTTCTTCTCTGGCTGGCGTCTCATCATCGACGATGAACACTTTGAGCACTGACATTCACCCCTATCGGTAATTGTATGGTGCATGTTGTGCCGCTCCCGCTTTTGCTCTCGATCACGATTCCATACGGTTCTCCGTAGATCGACTGGAGACGGCTTTTTACATTGGCAAGACCGATCCCAGATAATTGCCGCCCATTACTCTTCTCATCTAGAGCTGGCTCGAGTGGGTCCACTTCCATTCCGACCCCATTATCTGCCACTGTCAGTTCGACGATTTGCTTTTCTTTGCGGCGCGCACGAATCACTACGGTTCCCCCTTCGCGCTTGGGCAACAGCCCGTGCTTGACTGCATTCTCTACCAGCGGCTGCAAAATCAGTCCTGGTACGGTAAACCGCTCTACGCCATCCTCGATGTCGTACTCTACATGGAGCTTGTCCCCGAACCTCGCACGTTCGATGGCCAAATACGCTTCGATATGCTCCAGCTCACGCGCAAGACTGACATATCCGCCAGAGTCATGCAAATTACGCCGGAAGTACTCCCCCAAATGAATCAACAGTTCACGGGCCTGTTCGGGCCGGAAGCGAATAAATGAAACGATCGTATTGAGCGCATTGAACAAGAAATGTGGATTGATCTGCGCATGCAAAGCTCTGATTTCTGCATCTGCCAACAGACGAGACTGCTTCTCAAGCTCAGCCAGTTCGAGCTGACTCGATATCAGGTTCCCCAATCCGCGTACGAGTTCCAAGTCCACTGCTGACAGTTTGCGTGAGCGATCCTGATACAGCTTGAGCACGCCCGCCACTTCACGTCTTCGCATCAAGGGGACAAGGATCGCATAGCGTAAGGAACAATTCGTCTCCCTGCATCCAATCTCTTCTTTCGTCTGAGCAATCTTCACTTCTTTGGTCGATAAAACTTCACGTGTCGCCTTGGTCGTTATGCCTTCTCCCACTACGTGATGGGACGAGCCTGCGCCAACATGCGCAAGTACAGAGCGCGTATCGGTAATCGCTACCGCTGCTACACGTGTCGTCCGCAATATTTCCTCTGCTACCTTTTGAGCAGAGTCGTACGTCAGTCCTTGACGCAAGTAAGACAGCGTTTTGTCGGCTACCTGCAGCGTTCGCTGGGCTTGGAGCGCCCCAATCCGATCTTCTTCCTTTTTGGCCAAATCAATAATAATGATCAAAATAGCAATTCCGACCGAGTTGACGACAGACATCGGTACACTAATGGCCTGCACCAATGCCAATGCGTCAGCGTAAGGACGTGCGATGATCAAGACAATCCCCATTTGAAGCCACTCCGCCAAGAAACCAACGACGAGTGCTGTCGTCCACCCGATTTTTTTGCTGCGGTTACGGCGAAACTGATAGATTAATCCCGCAAACAAGCCCTCACTTATCGTCGAGATAGCACAAGCCAAGTCCGTAAAGCCCCCCAATGAATAGCGTTGAATCCCCGCAATCAGCCCTGTCATCAGCCCTACCCATGGTCCAGCAAGCAAGCCTGCCACGACAGTCCCGATCACGCGTGAATTCGCAATCGCATCCTGATACCAGATGCCATTGTATGTACCCAGTATGGAAATAGCAGAAAAAATGACGACCATTAGTGCTTTTTCTCGCCACGTCGCTTGCTGGTTCAATATACTGCGGAATGCACGTACACGCGTAAACAGCAAAGCCGCCACTATCAAAACAGCCGTCCGCTCCGTCAATGGAACCATTAATGCCATGTTCATTGGTTTATCCCTCTCAATCGCTGCCCGATGGTTCCTGTTCGTTTATATAACTAATCAAAATATTCACTTTTCACCTCGTTTTTCCCTTTTGCTTCTCTTCCTTTCCTAGTAAAAAAGGTTGCCGAAGTGATTTCGACAACCCATACATACCCGTATCATTTTAGTATGCGAACTCCAGTATTTTACCCTTTTCTTTCGGTTCAAATCCTAGCTTTGTTCCCAGACGTACTGACTCCTCATTGGTTTCCAGCGTGGTCCAGTGCGGTGTCAGTCCATGTTCCATACAATGCTCCAGGTACGCCACGCAAGCAAGCGTAGCAAAGCCTTTGTTCATGTCTGCTTCCTCGTACGTTTCCACGCTAATTTCATGATCACGCTCATGGACACAGCAAGACAGGCAAGCACTCACAATCGTATTTCCTTTACATACGCAGAATCCTACGCCCCACTGCAAAAAATCATCCACCGAATGATAGAATTCCTCTACAACCTCTATCAAGATGTTGTCAGGGTCGTTTTCGATGACACCTGCGTCGATTTTTTTCAAAGTGTACCCTTCAGGCAGAGGGCGATAGCTGTCCTTTCGCGCTTGGAATTGCTCGGGATTGAACTGGTAGTAATACTCCCAATCCGTTTCTATCTCTCGATGCGAGATAGCTTTGGTCACTGCCTCTTCCCACGCTTTATCTGGGACAACTGCCAGAAAATGAGTGCCCCCGCACGATTCGGTCGTATATCTGCGCAATTCCCCCTCGATAAAGGCACCCAGGTCCGCTATGAACGCTTCATTGGCAGCATCCCCTACGAAAAGACTGATCACGCCGGTTTGATCGACCATTGCTGTCCGAGGCTGCTCCACATCATCTACGTAAATCGCTCCTCGATTTGTCCCATTAATAATCGCATGGATGGTCAAATCGTTCACGTTATCAGGTGACAGCAACGTCCTGATTTTTGCATAATCATTTGGTTCCAGTCGATGAATCATCGCAATTTCGGCCCTTTCTCTCTCTTTTGGACATCTGTGTACTTATGCGGCTGATAGCAGAGCGAAGTCAGTCAGACTCAGCTTCCGCACAAGAGTCGGGTCATAGCCCACGTTCCTTTCCTGGGAGGATTCCAGCTCTTCTGCAAGTAGCATGCGAGCCCGGTGCAGCCGGGATTTCACGGTGCCTTCCGGGATACCTACTCGCAAGGCGACTTGCTTGATCGGCAAATCCTCGTAATAGTGAAGCCAAATGACGCTACGCAGCTCATGCTCCAGCTTCCATACTGCCTCTGTTAATTCAATAGCTTCGTAGGGAGCTTCTTGTACCGCCTTCTCTTCGATTTGTAGCAAAGACAGCTCTACGGTTGGACTTCGTTTCTTTTTTCGCTGCCATTGTCTGCATTCGTTTATGAGAATTTGGATCATCCATGTTTTGAAATAAGCAGGCTCTCGCAGCGTTCGGATGGCTCTGAATGCTTTCATCACCGTATCCTGCACCACATCGGCACAATCCTCGTTCCGCCCGACATAGGTTCGTGCCAAGCCATACAAGGTACGCTCGTACAACTGAATGACTCTAGCAAAGGCTTCTACACTGCCGTCCTGTGCTAGCTGAATGTCCTGCTGAACTTCCCTCTTGATGCTCACATTGCATAAGCCTCCTTTTATCTCCAATATTTGGTTCCTATTAGTATAGATGATAGAGGTGGGTAAATAGTTCATGAGATTATATTTTTTCTGCTTCGCAAATAGAAAAAGACCATCCCGACAGCTTTTTCAGCTTGAGATGGTCTTGTCATGCTCGTTACATCAATGAATTACAGGTTACCTCTGCGATCCTGCTCGCGCTCCAGCGCTTCGAACAGTGCCTTGAAGTTGCCATTCCCGAAGCCGCGTGCTCCTTTGCGCTGGATAATCTCGATAAACAGCGTCGGACGGTCTACAATCGGCTTGCTGAACAGCTGCAAGAGATAGCCTTCGTCGTCTCTGTCGACCAAGACGCCCAGCTTTCTCAGCGCCTCGATGTCTTCATCAATTTCCCCTACACGCTCTTTCAGATCTTCGTAGTACGTATCTGGCACCATGAGGAAATCTACACCGTTATCACGCAGCTTCGATACAGTATCGATGATATCGTTGGTCAGGATGGCAATATGCTGTACACCTGGCCCTTTGTAGAACTCCAAAAACTCCTGAATCTGCGACTTGCGGCGTCCTTCTGCCGGCTCATTAATCGGGAACTTGATGCGGCCTGTTCCACTTTGCATCACTTTGGACATGAGCGCAGAATACTCCGTAGAGATATCGTCCTCACTGAAATTTTGTACGGCTGTAAAGCCCATGACCTTTTGATAGTATTCTACCCACTCATCCATGACCTCAACGTTACCAACGATGTGGTCGATGCCGATGATACCTGTACTCTCACTTTTGACTGAAGATTGGTAAGCTTTAAAGCCTGGGAAGAATGGTCCGTTGTAATTTTTTCGTTCAATAAAGGAATGAATGTTTTCGCCGTACGTACCGATAATCGCTTTTTTGACCGTCCCGAATTCATCGGTATACTCAGTCGGTTCCATGATCGGAATGGCTCCGCGAGAAACGGCCTCCCGGTAAGCCTGCTCACAATCCTCTACGCGCAGGGCAACGTCTTTGACTCCGTCCCCATGCTTTTTCACAAAATCCGCGATCGGGCTGTCAGGCGTAAGCGCCCCACTGATCACGAACGTCATATGCTTCTGCTTCAAAACGTAGGAAACCTTTTCCCGAGAACCTGTCTCCAAGCCCGCATAGGCTACTGCTTCAAATCCAAACGCATTTGTGAAATAGTGCATAGCTTGCTTGGCGTTACCTGTATAAAACTCCAGATAGTCCCAGTCCTGAATCGGGAAAAAATCGGTATTGCTCATTGCCTACCCCTCCGCTTTCCTGTTCAATTATTGACATTATTTTGTGAATTGGGATTATTTTGTCGTTATCTTGAGAGTACATTGGAAGCGCTTCCTCATGCAAGAACACGGAACAACGCGAAAACGCTCAAACGCTTTCATTTAATAAAGTACGCATGCGAGTAACAACTGGATACCAAAAAGCCACCGATCTAGTTGACCGATGGCTTTCGCTACGTTTTCCTACTACCTATGTTTGAAAACAAATTGTTTCAGTTCCGCTAGAGGGGCTGCTCCTACGACTTTGTCGATCAATTCCCCGTTTTTGAGCAAAATGGTCGTTGGCAAACTCATAATGCCATAGTGATTGGCAATCTCCGTTTGTTCATCGACATTGACCTTTAGGACTCGCACTTCGCTACTATGCTCCCCATCAAACGATTCGAGTATCGGCCCAAAAAAGCGGCATGGCCCGCACCAAGGTGCCCAAAAATTGACGAGGGTATAGCCTTCCCTTTTTACATCTTGTTGAAACGTAGTATCTGTCGTGTGGCAAATGCTCATTTGTACTTTCCTCCCCTTTTTATGTTGAACAGTTACTCAAAACAACCATTACAGACCCGTAATATCCTCAATAGAGACAAAAAAATAACTCGCTGTACTTGGATCATTTCAAACAACTCATTCACGGACTTATAATATCTATAATATCCTCTAATGATTTTGGGTGTCAAGTTGCACCATCCTAAAATGGGCATCGAAAGTGCAGATGACAGCTCGAATCACTCTCCCCCTTGCTCATGCTTCCGATTCACTTTATGATGGATGTATTAAGTCCATGATTGAGGTGTTTTATGAAGTATTCACAGGCAACAGACTATGCCCTCCATGCGATGCTCTATCTGGTGGCAGAAGCGCCTGATAAACCCGTTAGTGTTCAGCTTTTGGCAGAGAAGCTAAGCGTTTCACAAACGTACCTTTCCAAAATGCTGACGAAACTGGTCAAGGCTGGGTTGATCCACTCGGTCTCTGGCGCAAATGGCGGATACAAACTCAAACGCAACCAGGATGATATATCGTTTCTGGATGTGATCCAGGCCATTGAAGGGACAACCTCCTTGTTTGAATGCAGCTTCCATCATGATAGTGCCTGTCTGATTCAACAGGTTGTGGCTGACGCCGAGCAGCAAATGATGCAAACACTGAAGAATAAAAAAATTGCTGACTTGGTCGCACATATCCCCGACCGTTTGACGTAAAACAACTTCCTTGAAAAGCTCCGGCCACTTCGACCGGAGTTTTCTTCATAACGGTATGGTTCAATCGAAGAGAAAGGCGTGAACAAGGATGAACCAATGGACGGAACAAACCGCCAAGCAATGGGATCAATTTGCAGAAGACTGGCGCAAACGAAGTGAGCACATGTGGGAAAAAGGCAGCCGCAGCACCATCCTCCCCTTTTTTATGAAGCATGTACCTGTCAGTACGGGACCTGTTCTCGATGCAGGCTGTGGTGACGGCTATGCCAGTTGCAAGCTTGCAGAGCACGGATACCAGGTGGAAGGCGTCGACATTGCCGGGGAAATGATTCGTCTCGCTCATGACCGGGTCATTTCCTCCCCAGGCTCTGTTCATTTTCAGACAGGAGACATCAGCGAGCTTCCTTTTGCCAATGATTCATTCTCCGGTGTGCTCTCGATTAACGTAGTGGAATTCACGCCGTCTCCGCTCAAGGCACTCCAGGAGCTTCATCGCGTGCTCGCACCCGGAGGAATTCTCGTCTTGGGTATCCTCGGTCCTACAGCTGGCCCACGCGCACATAGTTATCGTAGACTATATGAAGAGACGACGATCCAAAATACGATGATGCCCTGGGAAGCCAAGCAGTTGGCGTGCGAAAATGGCTTCACACTGCTCGGCGAAGAGCCTGTATACAAAGAAGGAATTACGCCAGATATCGCAGGCCGATTAAGCGTAGAGCTGCGGGAGGCTGTCAGCTTTTTGACCTTGTTTGCTTTGCGGAAATAGATCAGAATGCTTTCAACTTTAGTTAAGTATGCCGGTCACACCCTATGAGAGGGAAAACCGGCAATTTTTTATGATCAATCACATCGAACAGTGTCCCGCTAGTCTAGGCTTTGCTATTCCATAACTGGGCAGTTTACTAACCAATATTTCGTTGTTAAAATGGTCGTGCTAATTTGTGCGACACACATCTCGGAAGGTGAGAATCATTATCAACAAATACAATTTTACAATTGTTGCCCCTATCATTTGCTTTCATTGTGGGAATGGGAACTTTCACAAAACGGATAATAAACATCAAATATACAAAGATCTCATCAATAATGAAGTCATTGAGATACCGGTAAAGCGTCAACGGTATCGATGCACTGCTTGTGGTACTAAAGAATGGGACGTTGTATTGGGAGCATCAACGTATTTGAAAAAAACGAGAATACTACTCTCCTTTGAAAAGCGCAACATATGATTAAGAAGCCGCTTCCCTGAAGCTTACAGGGAAACGGCTGGGTTCTTTTACAGTCATAGCCTGGGGCGCCTAATGTCATTTTGATTAGTTCGGATATGGATGGATCATATTCAGCGATTAATAAGGGTCTTTTAAAGTGATCGATCAAATCAACTCGCCGGTCCGGGCGTCTATCCACTGCATCTCCCTCTGCTTGTCCCGATGAACTTGCCGATACACGAGACGGTAGCGATGATTTTTGCCCCGACCGGAATAATCAGTCTGCCATTCCAGCTTCAAGTCGAGAGCTTCCCTATATATTTGGAGCGCCTTTCTCTCGTCTATAAGCGGAGTCGTCTGGACTGTCTCCAACTGAGTCGTATCGATGAACGAACCGTCCATACCTTCGAGTAGCCCCGTCGTTTTATTGACGACAATTCGGAGAGACTCTCTTTTGAGCCACACCCCCTGCACTCCGATTCGGAACTCGAACTGCTCCCGATCAGATTCCTCCTCTTCCTCCTGCTGTCGAAGCCATAAATACGGTTCCAACTCAGGTCGCGTACGCGCTACTAATTGGAGTGCAATATCCAGACATTCTTCCCGTGATAATCGTTTCTCACCTGGCGGACAGTCTTCGAAACGGGAAAACGAAACCAAAGCACCCGTCCTTTTATGAATTATCACTTTAACGGTACCCGCGGATCTTGTCTGAAAAAAAGTACGAAACGAACGATCATCAGAATCAGTAGACTTCCAATCCCGCCGCCGCCAGACAAAAGCGGAAATCTCCTCATCTATGTCGGCACTTCTCAATAATTGATACTGTTTGGGATTGATTCCGAGTAATGTTTGAATTTCTTCTAACGTACGAACTACCTCTGACTTTGGAAGTACCGGAACTGGCAGCCATACAGCTTCCTCTTCCCATTCCACAGTTTCCTCGTTCACCTTGGGAGCCTCATGCTCGTCTGCTGGATAGCTCATCCAACAGTTGTCCAGCTCATACACAAGCCGTAGCTCATCCTGCGCTCTATTCAAAACGTATTTTGGTACATAAGTGAGTTGCAGGTCCACCTTTACGGTCTTCTCTATGTGTTTCAATATCTGCTCCTTCTCCATCAATTTTTCCGGGATCTTCGGCTTTTTCTGCATACCAAAATAATGGAAGTCACTAACCATACCACTCTGGTGTACCGTCACGCGAAAGCCCGACGATGGAAGTGGCAAATCCATCACAACCTGCTCATAGAAGAAAATTGTCCCGGATTCAGTTGCTTTCGTGCGTGTTAAAGAAAATCCTTTCAATGCAGTAGGATAATGGATAAGAACAAACTCCTCGCCGCGAAGTCGCAATTCCTCTTGTGAGATCACGGGTAAATCACGAGCAGCTTCCTCCACGTCAATCGTATATTCGAGCAACTCCTCTTGACTGCCCAACACCAAAGACATGCCCGTATCTTTACCTGATTCGCCCCATACAGGATCAGCGCCTTGTTTTGTCCAAACGAACACCGCTCTTCCGGCTTCCCGTTTGTCCTCCTGATAGTCTGCAATGGTAAGCTCATGTGATTGTGGAATATGAAATCTAGCTTCAGCTAGCTGTTTTAATGCAACAAGCCTTTGCTGCAAACGATCTTGTTCAGATACGCTGGCAGATTCGGATCGAATAGCACCTTCTGTGGACGAGTAATTTTTGCGCAATGCTTTCAACCCCCTATGCAAAATGGTTTTGACTGTACCGGAGGGCATGCGCAGCAAGTTTGCAATTTCCTCAATCGTCATATCTTGCCAATACTTGAATGCAATTACTTGTCTTTGTCTTGGCTCTAGCTGATCGACAGCAGCAAGCAGGTCGATACGATCGTCATGCTCTTTGACAGAAACCTGCTGAAGCTCGTCGACGTAACGATCATCTACCACAAGTCGTTGGCGCTTGTTCAGCGCTGTCATCGCGCAGTTCATGACGATACGGGTCAGCCAAGTCGTGAAAAATTGTGGTTGTTTCAGCTTAGGCAGCCCGACCAATGCTCTATATATTGTCTCATGAACAACATCCTCTGCATCCATTTCTTGTCGCACATAATAATAGGCGATCCGGTATAAGCGATCCTGTTGTTCTTCTATCAACGAAAGAAAAGCCGTGTGATTTCCCGCCTGAGCTTCTCGAACTCGCTCAAATTGATTCATGCTGTGTCCCCTCCCTGTACATTCGTTAGACCAGCGAGTGTGCCATACGGTTTCACTTTTCTCCGTTTTTTTCTGATGGATGATAAAAATAAAAAAAACCGTACGAAGGTCACGTAATAATGTGTCCTCCGTACAGCTCACAATTCCATATGTTAACGGTACTGAACATTATTCAGCTGCATCCACATCAATTTACTGTCAATCAACATGGCAAGCGTCATCTCATCCATCCCGTGCAGTTGACGGTACAAGCGCTGCGTTTCGACCAAATCATTGTAAGTCAAGAACGGATAGTCCGGCCTGCCGAATGTCCCGTCCGGAAAATAAGCGTAATGCAAATCGCCATTTCCGAGAATCCACTGCGCTCCGAGGTTGACCACACCGTAGAGCATGATGTCTGCTAAGTCTCTGTCTGTCTGGTCCCCGAATTGCAGGTAGCTTTTGTAGAGAAAATTGATTTCCGCCAACTGATGATTCAAAGAAACATGTGTCTGAATCATTGGATTCGTTGCTGTCGCGTAGTCGGCAACCAGCCACCCCTGCTGTACACCAGCGATGACAAAGCGGTTCATAGCTGCGTGATTGTGAAAGTAAGAAGCATATTTTTTCGAAGATTGGCAAAAGTCCTTTTCTTGATACTGATCACAGCCCCGCAGCATCAGATCAGCCGCTCCTGTGTTGAATCTCGTATCGTAAAAGCCCTCTGGTATCCCGTAATCGCCACTTAACCACAAGGAGCGCGGCTGCGTCTTCCAGTACCCCTCAGGCTCTTGCTGCTTCAGGCTCGCTTTCAACATCACATAGCCCATATCCCGGGCAGCCTTGCTTCCACCTGTATATAAAAAGGAGCGAAGGACATAATTTTCTGGAATCCGCCAAAAAGAGGCCTCCGAAGTCGGCTCGTACGTTGAAGGGCTTTGATAGTAATACCCATCGTACAGCCATTTTGCCTTTTCCGTAACGTCCAGGTTAAGCCAGACGCTATCAATCGATTGTTCTCCCCAAGGAACGAGCGGATCTCTCGAATCGAGCGCCCACATTTCGCTGATAAAACCTGCTTTCATCGGCAGCTTGATCACCAGCTCGACACCAGATGATGTCTGTTTTACTTCGACTGGTATCGACAATGCCGGCTTTTCTTCAATCGTAGCTCTACCATTATCCACGTAGGTAATGGGCTTACCTAACCAAATATACCTGCCCTCTGTCTCTACAAAACCAGAGGAAAGCGGAAGCGTCTGTGCTTGATCAAGCGTGACAACCTTCCAATACGGCTTCTTCGACTCATCATAAGCTCGATAGCGGAACATTATGTTCTGACTGTTGCCCTGAATCGGGATGGTGAAAACGTAGGGCATCATATTGCGCTGACCTGTCATTTTATGCGCCCAATACGTGACACCATCTGAGAAACGAAATTCTTGTTTTTGGTGAATCGCGCCATTCAGGTGGTCAACAGTTTCTGTTTCTGTTGGTTTTTTCCATTCGTTTGCAGAAATATCGCTCGGAAAGAAACTACTTACGGCGATGGCCGTCATCAAAAGGAGCATTCTGCTGATTTTTCTGACCATGTCATCCCCCTATTCTATTAAAGGAGAACCGAAAGTCCTACTTTAAAATGAATATTTCGTAGCGATTATTATTTTTATAATAATCTGATAAATTAATCATAGGTGTCTAATTTCTATTTCGCAGGAGGGAATTTATGGACAAGAAAGTACGCTACGTTGTTTCTACAGCACTCGTAATATCTCTGTTCACCAGCCCCTCAATCATCCATGCCACCCAAGCTGAACCACCGCCCCACATTCCTTATTACGGAATAGGGCCAACCTATGTACAGCCTGCACAGATTGAGAGCTTGTTTCCCAAGCCAACTATCCAGTTTGAGACACCCGGCTTCCAAGAAGGAAAAGAGGCTTTTACGTCCCAGGAAGAAATGATGGCTTACATAAGCAAATTGGCTGTAGGCAACAAGGAAATCAAGCTGCTCTCCATCGGTACATCCTTGGAAGGTCGCGATATCCCCCTGCTCCTATTCAGCAAAGACCACGGCAAGCTCAAACAAAACAAGGAGAAGCCACTCATCTGGCTCCAGGCACAAATCCATGGAAATGAACCCGCCTCTGGTGAATCTGCTCTCGTGATCGCCAAATGGCTGGCAGAAGGAAAACTTGGCACCGACCTCCTGGATAAAGTAAACGTTGCAATTGTTCCTCGCATCAACCCGGATGGCTCCTACCAGTTCAAACGCTACATCGCGACAGAGCTGGATGCCAACCGCGACTACATGAAGGTAGAATATCCAGAGGTGCAAGCCGTTCACCAAGCCATCCATGCCTATCAACCTGATGTCGTGCTTGACGCTCATGAATACGGCGTCTCTTCCAGCCAGCTTCGCGATGTTGGGGAAAAAGGCGCAATCTCTTCCTACGATGTTCTGATCTCCTCTGCGAAGAACTTGAATATTCCCGCCAACCTGCGCAAAATGTCAGACAACCTGCTCTTGGCTGACGTTCAACTAGCACTCGACAAGGAGCAACTTTCTCATCACGCATACTATACGCTTGCAAAAGGCAAGGACGGAAAAGTGACCGCAACAGAAGGCAGCACAGAGACGAGAATCGGACGCAATGCCTTGGGATTGAAAAACACGTTGACGTTTTTGGTGGAAACACGCGGCATCGGCATTGGACGCGCCGATTTTGAGCGCCGTGTATATAGTCAGGCCATGACTCACGCTGCTGTCATCCAATCAACAGCAGCCAACGCCAAAGCAATCAAGTCCACTGTGACGCAGGCACGCGCAGAAATCATGGAAAAAGGCAAAAAGGCGAACGACAACGACAAACTCGTCATCCTGAGTGAGAATAAGCGAGTACCGGGTCAATCTCTCGAAGTGGTCGATCTAGCTACAGCAAAAAAAGTGTCTACCCCCATCGACTGGGTAAGCTCCACGGATGCCTATCCCGTACTCGAACGCGAGCGCCCCACTGCTTATCTCATGCCTCCTGGCTACCATGACGTTGCAGCCAAGCTGGAACTGCTCGGTGTTTCGGTAAGCAAGCTATCAAAAGAAACGACTATAGCGGTAGAAAGCTACACCATTTTGGAAAACAAGGTGAATACGATTTACGAGAATGGGCATTTCACCAACCAAGTGACTGCAAATGTAACAGAAACAACGAAAACCTTTCCTGCGGGTAGCTACGTGTTCAGCATGGCCCAGCCAAACGCCAACTTCATAGCATTGGCCATGGAACCGGAATCAGTAGACAGCTACGTCACGTTTAACTTCTTGCCCGTTGAAAAAGGCGATGAAGTACCGGTGTATCGCTATATGCTGGAGCAATCGCTACCTACCACACAAAAAAACTAAAGGAAAAATTCCCCTCTCTAAAGTTAGACTCCTGAGAGGGGAATTTTGTTACATGTATGGGCTTACTTTATTTCAAACACTTCTTGGGACAGCCCTGCCAGCTTTTGCGTATTGTCGCTCACTTCGACCATCGTCGCAGAAATTTCCTCCGTAGCAGCTGCCTGACTCTCCATGGTTTGATTGATCAATTCAATCGAATTTTGCAGCAAGGTTATCAAATCCCGGATGGAATCTGTGGTTTGCTTGATTTTGTCTGCATTGTCCCGTGAATCCGTCGCCATATTGCGAACCTCATTCGCAACGACAGCGAATCCACGCCCTGCATCTCCTACCCGCGCAGCCTCAATGCTCGCATTCAGTCCCAAAATGTTACTTTGATCAGCGATTTTTTTCACGGCGAGCGTAATTTGCTCGATCTCAGTCGTACTATGGCTCACATCGTTGGCTTGCTCTGAGACCGCCTTCATTTGCTCGTTCAAATTCCCGATCTGCACAGCCATCTCTTGTGTCGTAGCACTGACCTGTTCGACGACACTCGAGAGATTTGCGGCAATTTCATACAGCTCATTAGCTCGCTCCATACTCGAACCAATGCCGACACCGCCGATGACTTTTCCCGTGTGATCATGCAGGGGGATCGCCCGTGCGACGAGAGGAAAACCAAATAATTCTTTGGGGACTATCATCGCCTGCTTGGTGTTTTTACGAATCGCGTTGGTGATCACATCTCCTTCTTGTAGTGGATCACCTGGCTTGACTTGCAGCGCAAATGTTTGGGCAGGCACATTACGCAATAGCTTTTCCGTGTCGTAGACCCCAATGGTAATGTCATCGGTGAGTAAATCATTTAAATAGGGGGCAACCTTGATGAACGCCTCGAGCAGTTCTGCGTTTTTCCCCTTTTCGGAAGCTTCTGTTTCGTTCCATTCTACGTAACCGTTCATGACCCTCTTCACCTCTATATTTTGCTGGCATTAGTACGGAAATTGACGCTTTTTGTGCTGAACCGAAATCCATTTCAGCGTAGTAAACTCTTCTAGGCTCCATTGACCATTCAAGCGTCCCAATCCGGAATGCTTTTCACCGCCGAACGCCACAATTGGTTCGTCATTGATCGTTCCATCGTTGATATGAATCATGCCGGTCTCGATGCGCTTGGCCATCTGTGCACCTCTCTCCAGATCGCGGGTATGAATCGCCCCGGACAATCCAAATGGTGTCTCGTTCGCCATGCGAATTGCTTCTTCCTCGGAAGCAAACGACATAATGCAAACAGCCGGACCAAACAGCTCTTTGGATGCAATCGACATGTCTGTGGTCACTCCTGTCAATACGATCGGCTCGACCACGTTGCCTTTTACTTCCCCTTTCAGTGCAGGAACGGCCCCTTCGCGTATCGCCTCATCGATCGTTGCCATCAGGTTGGTGACTTGCCGTTGATTGATCAACGGACCGATTACTGTGTCAGGATCATTTGGGTCGCCAACCTTGAGTCCAGATACTTTTTCCACATACAGATCGAGGAATTTATCGTATACATCTTGGTGAACCAGAACCCGGTTAGCCGACATGCAAATCTGACCTTGGTGGGTAAAGCGGCTGAATACCGCTGCATTGACGGCATACTGTAGATCCGCATCCTCCAAAACAATCAGTGCACTATTGCCGCCCAGCTCCAAAATCGCCTTTTTGAAATGCTTCGCTGCCACTTGCGCGATATGGCTTCCTACTTGGCTAGAGCCTGTAAACGAAAGGATGCGCGGAATCGGATGGGAGACAAAACCATCGCCAATTTCAGCAATATCCGTCACAACAACGTTGATCAAGCCTTTGGGCAAACCTACTTCTTCAAAAATTTTCGCGATGAGAGTGCCACCCGTGATTGGCGTGTGCTCATGCGGTTTTAGGACGACACCGTTGCCCGCACCAAGAGCTGGAGCTACGGACTTCATCGACAGATAGAACGGGAAGTTGAACGGACTAATGACACCGACAACTCCTACGGGAATCCGATACAAGCGATTTTCTTTTCCGTCTACGGGAGAAGGCAGAATTTTTCCTTCCATGCGTACCGGGAACGTAGCCGCCTCGCGAATAATATCCTTCACAAGCCCGATCTCAAAAAATGCCTTCAGTCGGGTTCCACCCAATTCACGAATGATGATCTGAATGATTTCTTCTTCATTCTCTTCGATATAGTGAACAGCACGCTCCAACATTCGGGATTTGGTATAAGCATTCACTTCATCCCACTCTTTTTTCGCGTCGGCTGCCGCCTTGTAAGCCGCGTCGATATCCTCCAAATTTGCCATTTTGAATTCTGCGATGACTTCCCCGTTGTAAGGGTTGATATCTTGCAATGTCTTCGCGCCAAGTCCGTCGCGCCACTCCCCATTGATGTACTGCTTGTCCAGTGTTTGAAGGATTGACATGCTTTAACCTCTCCCTTTTGTAAAGTAAATAGGCCCCCTTCGCATGAAAGGAGCCGTAAAACTAAAACAGCAAAATACACTGCTAGTCGGCAACCCGGCTGCCATCGTAGCGTGTACATTAGGCCCGTGGCTTTGCGTCCCCAATTTTCAGTGGGTTTGCCCATTCATAGCGAATGCTGATAAGATTTTGTCGAAAAAAGGAAAGATATGGAGAATCCTACTTTGATTATAGTACTCCATTTCGAATAGTCAAACGAAAACATGTAAATATTTCGTGAAAGGAAGTGAATAAATACCAAAAAGTCCGCATCGCTTGGATACGGACTCCTGATTCTTCCTGCTCATACTCACAATAACGATTTGACATCCTTTACACTCATCGCGAGCTTTTGCTCTACTGCGTTGGCGTCCCTCACGTGCTTGGCCAAGCCTTCATTCAGTTCTTCCAGCAAGCCCTTCGCATCACTTACCTGCTGGGACACATCGTCAGCAAATCGCTTTTGGTGCGCGATGATTTCCATCACACCTGACACTTCGACGTTCAGTGCCTGGAAAGCGTTCACGATCTGATCTGTCTTCTGTGCAGCATCCTTGCTGATGGAAAGCCCGCCTTTGATCGCACTGCTGCTTTTTTCACTGTTGGACAATGCTTCTTTTGTTTCTTCCTGAATCTTGCCAATCAGTTCTGCAATGGTCTTGGTCGAATTCGCTGTCATCTCGGCCAGCTTCCGTACCTCATCCGCTACGACAGCAAAGCCTCTGCCTTGTTCACCCGCACGTGCCGCTTCTATCGCTGCATTCAGGGCGAGAAGGTTGGTCTGATTCGCAATGTCACTGATCACCTTAACGATACTCGTAATTTCCGAAGAGCGCTCTTCCAAGCGGCTCATGGACTTGGACGTATGAACCGATTCTTTGTCCAGCAGGCTCATGACTTCCACAACGTCCGTCATTGCTTTCTTACCTTCATCTGCACGCGCTACCGATTGTTTACAGATGTCCGTCAAGCGCTCTCCTCGATCCGACAGTTGGCTCGCAGATTCATCATCCCGCTCGTTAATGACCTGGATATTATCTACGACACGCTTCATCCTCGTCACCAATCGCACCGTTTGCTCGGATTCGGCGTTCATCGCTTGGTTCGAAGTGAGAATCGCACCCATCTGTTCGTAAATACCGCGAAGCTCATGTTTCCAAGCGTCTTGGTGGCCTGCCATTGTGGTTGTGGGAGTTGCCACTGTCGTCGCTGCTGTCTCTTTTTCTGCTAGGCCTTTGTCTTTTTTCCAAAACATCCGCTTCTCTCTCCTTTGTACCCATCAATTGTCACCTCGGCGGCTATATACGCGGGACTCGATTATTCCCGGATGTTGTTTCGCCAAGCTCAGCAAGTTTTCCAAGAAATAATAGTGACCCTCCAAGAGCTCCACGTCTTTACGCTCAAAATGCTTCGCCTGCAAATACTGCTGCATTTCCAAAGCATAGCGCTCCAGTTTATCGTGAAAATCGTTGGCACGAAGCATTTGCTCCACTTCTGGATATTCTGTTTTCAGGCGACTGATCTCGCTGTATACACGCCCACCCTCCAGAATCATCTGGTAGGCCGTACGCTCAAGCGTAGCTGTCGTAGCTGCCTCCTGCTCCTCACGCTCCTCGCGCAAAGCTGCCAAGTACGTGATAAAATGGTAGACAGTTAAAAACAATGGTCCTAAAAATAGAATGATCCCTGCTTTGTACACATGCTGATTGGACAAATTGCTGATGAGCAGGAACAAGTGAAACAAGATCGCACCCAACCATACATAGATGATGATTTGGTGATTGATCTTCCCTGCCTTTTGGTGGCGAGAAAAGGCAAAGGTAAGTCCGAGCAGATAAAAGGCAAGTAACGTAAAGCTGGCAGAAAACAAAGCCATCTCCATATCGATCAGCCAATCTGCGTCGGCGGGTATTTCGATAAAGAATTCAAAAGCGAGCACCAGCAGTGAGAACAGCAACCCCATGATCCAAAACCGGCTTACTTCCGAGTCATTCCTCCGCCGGGAGCGGTAGCGTTTTGCACGGGATCCTTCCATAATGCTCTCACCTCATTCTCTATGATTCGCCATGATTCTATCTTTTCCTTTCACATGGGGCCAAAATCTGACATCGGAGGCTGTTATGACAAAAAATTTACCAACATCATTTACCGAGCGCATGCAAACCTTGCTCGGACACGATTATGAGGCATTCGTTTCCTCGTATGATCAGCTCGTGACACACGGCTTGCGGGTCAATCCGTTGAAGGTGGATCGTGACGATTTTTTAAATATCTCGCCGTTTGCTCTGGAAGCAGTCCCTTGGTGCGAAAACGGTTTTCGCTACAAAGAGCCAGATCGGCCCGGCAAGCATCCTTTTCACTCCGCTGGCATGTACTACTTGCAGGAGCCAAGTGCGATGTCCGCTGCCGAAGCACTCGGTGCACAACCTGGTGAGCGAATTCTCGACCTGTGTGCAGCGCCAGGGGGCAAATCGACGCAGCTTGCAGCGTTTTTGCATGGACAAGGAATGCTCGTGGCAAACGAAATCCATCCTGTTCGGGCAAAAGCCTTGTCAGAAAACCTGGAGCGCTGCGGCGTGACCAATGCCGTCGTGACCAACGAAACGCCCGAACGCTTACAGGAGCGATTCCCTCAGTTTTTTGACCGAATTTTAGTAGACGCTCCTTGCTCTGGCGAAGGAATGTTTCGCAAGCTACCCGAAGCAATCGAAGACTGGAGCCCAGCAAAAGTAACGGAGTGCCATGTCATGCAAGGCGATATTCTCGAGGCGGCCGCTGCTATGCTGAAGCCAGGCGGGACGTTGGTCTACTCCACCTGTACATTCGCTCCGTTAGAAAATGAGCAGTCCCTGGTTAACTTCCTGGGAAGTCACCCGGAATTTGAGATCGTCCCGCTGCCACATGCAGATTGCTTTTCTGCTGGTCAACCAGAATGGGCGTCGCCACAAAATGAGCAGCTCACCCAGACAGCCAGATTGTGGCCGCATCGTCTACAGGGAGAAGGTCATTACCTCGCCAAGCTGCAAAAGAGTGAGTCCGCAGAAGTTCATGAACCTTCCGGGAAACGGAAAGAAAAGCGTGCGGCAAAATCTGCTCCGGCAGGTCGAAAAGAAGCCCTAGCAGCTTGGCGTACGTTCGCGGACGAAGCACTCCCGACGCTCTCCCAACCATTCGATGATGAATCAGCTTTTCTTTTGTTTGGCGAGCAGCTCTACTACTCACCTGCTCCTGAGCTCAATTGGGACAAGCTAAAGGTCGCGCGCGTCGGTCTGCACCTAGGAACTGTAAAAAAGAACAGATTTGAACCTGCACACGCCTTGGCACTCTCCCTCTCCCCTGCGGAGGCAGCCCGTGTCGCTTCATATGGCGCAGAAGATCCTGAAATGTTGCGGTACTTAAAAGGAGAAGCGCTCACGCATGACGGTGAAAGCGGCTGGACGCTGGTTACGGTAAATGGATTCTCCATCGGTTGGGGCAAGCAATCTGAGGGGCAACTCAAAAATCATTATCCAAAGGGTCTACGCTGGTTGTAGATTTGCATCAAAAATAAAAAAAGCTCACAAAGCTACACGAAATGCATTCGTGACTGCTTGTGAGCTTTTCTCTTTTTCTTATGATCGCCCTCTGTGGGACGGATTGTCTACTACGGTCAAAGAGCCATTTCTAATATAACGCAATATTTTTGAAACAGATATTCCTGTTGCGTTGGCAATTTGCATCGCATTCGAATTCGGATAAGTTCTCACGTAATTGCGAATCATCTGGTAGTCTTGTATTTCGTTTTCTCCGCAAACCTGGCAACTGTACTCTCCCCGGCCCATCGGACTGCCGCATTTCAAGCACGTATCCGTCGTCATCACTGGTTCTCCTCACACCCTGTACTATTGTACTTTTACAAGAAAGGGTTCTATCTTCCTATCTATTACCCAAATCACATGGGAGGAAAACACTATTTTCTATCGCAAATCCTGTATGCTATTAAAATTCGATGCAATCATTCCGAACTCCTTTAAAAAGGCCAGTATGGCGGCATCAAACCGCTTTTTGCGAAAAGGACAATCGCAAACCCAATCAGAAAAATACCACTGAGCCCATGAAAAACGTTGAGCCATCCCGGGCGAAAAAATCGCGCCAAATACGCGGCCAACAAAGCTACCAGCCCCAGGAACAATAAAGTCGATAACAGACAGCCTGTCGCAAACAAGAACAACTCTGTTGAATGAACAAAAGTGCCAGATGCCAATAGTGAGCCAAATACTCCCGCCCAAAATAGAACGGTCAGAGGATTCGCAAGTGTCAGAAGCACGCCGTGCCAAAAGCTGCTTCGACCCGATGGTGCATGCTGGACTGGTGCTTGTTCATGATCTCCTCTGCCTTTTATGGCACGCAAGGTTTGAATCCCAAACCAAGTCAAAATCAGGGCTCCCATAATCAAAACCATCTGTTTGACCCAATGGATTTGTAACAGCAGCGACAGTCCCCCGATCGCGCCCACCATATAAACCGCATCTGCGAGTGCAACACCCAGTACCATCATGAGTGCATCCCGCAATCGCCGAGTCATCGAGCGATGCAACACCGCCAGACAAACCGGACCAACGGATAGCTGGAGCATCATCCCAAATAATAGACCGTTCCAGATCGCCACGAGGTTCACATCTCCTCTTTCATGGAAGACAGGACGATCATCGTATTCGTCTTGCTTACACCTTCTACTTGCTTCAATGTTTCAGAGATGAATCGTTCCAGATCGGCCGTCCCTTTTACCGCAATCTTCAATACATAATCGTAAGCTCCCGCAATATGATGGCATTCCAGCACACAGTCTGCCTGCAAGACCGTTTCGCGGAAGCCAGCAATATGCTCCGTTTTCTCGATTTGCACCATCACAAACGCAATTAGGTGAAGCCCTAGCTGTTCCCGATCCAGCTTCACTGTGAATTGCCTGATGAGTCCTGAATCCTCCATCTTGCGTATTCGCTCGGAGACCGCAGGCACGGACAAATGAACCTGCTTGCTGATGTCTGAGCTGGTGATTCGGGCATTTTCCCGCAATAAGCGGAGGATTTGTTCATCAATCCGATCCATTTGATCTCCCTCCTTGTTTTACGTTCATTATAACAACTTCTTTCAAAGAGAAAGGGAGTTAGGTTCAAAACCGTATATTTTTAACTAATGAGCGGCTTTTCTTAAATTTCTTCTGTTCATCGTTTTATCTCAGAGCATTTTCCAATTAACACATACGTAATAGAAAGAGTAGTATCCCACCCAACAAAAAAACTGCCCAGACCCTTTTCGAATCTGGACAGTTTGTCTTATTATCTTTACTTATTTCCACGTGTTTTCCCAGCGGATGAGGATTGATTAAACGGTTTTCCGCCCTTTGCAGAGCGTGCTGCTCCACCTTTTCCCGCTTTTTTGGCATCGCCTGGCTTCACGGATTTACCCGCTTTACGTGCCGCAATCGCTTCTGCCTTCTTGCGGTTTTTCTCGTACTGCGTTTGCAGTTCTCCCAGCTCACGCGCTATTTTCTTTTTGTAGCCTGGCTTTACCTTCGTCTTTTTCTTCAAGGCTTCACGTACAGGAGAGAACTCTTTGTCTTTTTCCTTCTGCTGCTCCTTCACCTGTTGCGCTCGCAGCTCAACGAAATGAGCTTCCCGTTCTTCTGCGCGCTGACGACGTCCGGCATCCAGATGGCGTCCTGCCTGCATAATTCTTTCTTCGATCGAAGCCTTCGTCGCTTTGGCAAAACGAGCCATCAAGTTTTTCTGACGAGGAGAAATAAGGGAGATCGCTTTTCCTTTTTGTCCCGCACGACCAGTACGACCGACGCGGTGAATGTAGCTGTCCACGTCATTCGGCAAATCGTAGTTGATGACGTGTGTTACACCTTCTACATCGAGTCCACGAGCAGCGATATCTGTTGCGATCAAGTATTGGAATCGTATCTCACGGAATTGCTTCATCAATTGTTCCCGCTTGTTTTGAGACAAATCACCGTACAGGGCTTTCGCCGAGAGGCCATTTTCCTGCAGGCGGGCCGTAAGCTGTTGCACACGTACTTGGGTATTTGCAAACACAATGGTCAAGAATGGCTGCTCTTGTTCCAGCAGATCGACGAGAGCGTCTGTCTTATCGCTCTGGTTGACTACATAGTAAAATTGCTCAATGCGCTCAACCGTTTTTTGCTTGCCCTCGATTTTGATATGCGGTGGCTGCTTCATGAAGCGGTGCGCCAGTCTTTTTACCAGATCAGGCATCGTAGCCGAGAACAACAGCACCTGACGTTGAGAAGGCGTGTGGACGATTACCTGCTCCACATCCTCCAAGAAGCCCATTTCCATCATTTTATCGGCTTCATCCAGCACAAGTGTGGAGATTCGTCCGAAGTGAAGCGATCCGCGCTTCATATGATCCAGTACACGTCCTGGTGTTCCTACAACGACATGAACCGTTTCTTTCAGCTTGCTCAGCTGTTTGTCAATATCCGTTCCACCGTGCAGAGAGAGTACATTCACATTCAGGTGTTTGCCCAGCTTTTCTACTTCTTTTGCAATCTGAATGGAAAGCTCACGTGTCGGGGTGAGGATGAGCGCTTGAATGTCGCGTTTTCCCTCTTCCAATGCGTTGAGGATCGGCAGCATGAATGCAGCTGTTTTACCCGTACCTGTCTGAGCTTGTCCGATTATATCTTTGCCTTCCATAATGAGAGGAATGGCTTCCTCTTGAATTTGTGTCGGTTCTTTATAATACAGGTCTTGAATCCCTTGCATCAGCTCCGGACGGAAACCAAAAGACGCAAACGATTTTGCCATAACTTCCACTTCCTTTCACAAGCGATCCGATTCGCCACACCATGACTGCATGGACAGTGGATGCGATAAAACCGGCTCTCATCAATCAAAATTCATCCTAGGCAGGTTATTGCCCTTGCGAAATCCTATCCTACCTATACTAAAGGAGTCCTTTCGAAAAAACAACTAAACCGTTCAACTCCCGGGTATTTTTCTTGGAGACTCGCGACGACGAAGCTAGCTAGCTAGCTGAAATTTTTGCTTACATGATGTGACCATGTATCGATTTCGCTGATCTAATTACTGTCCATGTGAAAAACCAACACAGAAAGGAGTGAAAAAGGTGGATCTAAGAGAACAGGTTCTCCTGGCAAAACAAGGAGATCGTGAAGCTTTTATCGCTGTTGTCAAACACGTTGAGAGCTCCTTGTACAATACGGCTAAATCCATCCTGAAAAAAGAGGAAGATATTGCGGATGCTCTCCAGGAAACCATTTTGAAAGCTTATAAATCTCTGCATTCACTTCGTGAGCCCCATTTTTTCAAAACATGGATGTTCCGAATTTTGATCAATGAATGCAATAAGATGTTAGCAAATCGCTCCCGCAACGTTCTAATGGATGATTTTCCTATCCAATTGTCACTCTCACATAAAGACGAACATATTGACCTGCGAGACGCCGTTGAGAGATTGGATGAGCCGCAGCGCCTTGTTATTGTGCTTCACTATTTTGAAGACATGCCTTTAAGACAAGTAGCAGAGATACTGGAAATTTCGGAGAGTGCCGCAAAAATGCGGCTCAGTCGGGCACGGAACAACTTGATGGAGAAATTAAGTACATTTCGGGAAGGGAAGATACATTATGGATCAATCTAAATTTGATTTCGAACTAAAAGAGTACAAGCGTACAAAGGATACGACGGTGTCACCATTAGTACGGGCTCGACTGGATGAAACATACGCCTCTCTCCCAGAAATATCTCGTGAACGAAAAGTCCAACGATTACGCAAAGCACCCTATGTTGCGGCTGCCGCAGTCATTCTAGGTGCAACTGTATTCACCTCCGGATTTATCTCGCCGGTCATGGCGCAATCCATTAAGCAGATCCCATTCGTTGGCAGTCTCTTTAGCTTAATCGAAGCGGACCTCGGCTTACGAGCTGCAGGCGAACAAGGTCTTTCTTCCAAGGTAAACAGGAGTATTTCTCACCAGGACATTAAGCTCGAGGTAACAGAGACGGTCTTCGACGGAACACGTGCTGTCTACCTGCTCAGTGTAACGGCTCCAAACCTGAAGGACGGCATGTTTGATACGGGAAAGGAGGTTGTCAAACTTAGTGACGCTATCGAAAATGTTACTTTTAACATCGATGGAAAAGGTCAAGATGACCCAAGTAGTTTGGTAACAAGCGGTGGCTTTTTCTCCACAGCTGGCGAATCGCACCCAAACTTTCTTATCTTCGAAGAAATTTTGAAGACACCTGAACACAATTCAACAGGCGTGATTCCAGACTCTTTCCATGCGGAAGTGGTTGTTAAGCTTGCTGGAATTGATCAAGCCTTCAAGCTGAACATTCCCTTCCAAAAAGCGACGAACGACACCATCCGGCTTAAACCGAATGCTATTCAATCCAACGATGGGATTTCTTTCGAAGTATCCGAGGTCAATGTGACGCCAGTGACGACGCGCTTGTTGTATTCGGTCAAACAGGATGGCAAGACATCAAATAAGTTCATCAGAGCTGCCCTGTTTGACGACCAAGGTCGTCAACTGACGTCCCTCCACGGAGAAGGAGAACGTAAGGATAACACGCTCACATTTGACGCTCGCTATGCTTCTGCACAAGGACAGCCGAAGTATTTCATAATCAAGCCTTTTATCGTAAAAGATAATTCCGCGGAAACAGTCGCAGACGACCAGTTTATTAAGGATCTGGAAATAAAGGTAGACCTCCCAGAGCAGAACAAGTAACAAAACGAAAAACCCTCTCCATCGCAATCATTCATGCATGGAGAGGATTTCGCCTATCTCATCTATCGAGCAGTTGTTGAACCGTTTCCTTATCGAGCTTCTTGATGACAGCTGTCAGCAGCTGGGCAGCCTGCTCGAAATCGCTTTTGGACATAATCGCATTATGGCTGTGAATATACCGTGTCGCAAAGCCGACGACAATCGACGGGCAGCCAATGCCGCTAGTATGGAATTTCGCTGCGTCTGTTCCGCCTCCTGCGAGGGCATCCACCTGGATATTGATGCCGAGTTCCTCTGCTGTGTCGAATACGAGATCGCGCAATCCGGTATGCGGGATCATCGTGGCATCAAATAACATGACGAGCGGACCGTCCCCCACATTGCAGGTCATCGGATACGATTCATTTCCAGGCGTGTCATATGCGAGTCCAACATCGACAGCAAAAGCAATATCTGGTTCAACCAGATTCGCTACTGTGCCAGCACCGCGAGTCCCTACCTCTTCCTGCACAGTTGCACCCGCGTATACCACATTAGGATGCTCTTCCTTCTCCAATCGTTTTAGCACCTCGATTGCCAGCGCACACCCCGCCCGATTATCGAGCGCCTTTGCGACCCACAGCTCTCCGCCGCGCATCGTCGTAAAATCACTGTCAGGGACAATCCAATCACCTGGGCGCACACCCATTTCCTTTGCATCTGCTTCATCTTTTGCCCCGATGTCAATGTACAAATCCTTGAGCTTCATGACTTTTTCCCGCTCTTCCTTTTCCAGAGCGTGTGGTGCCTTCGAACCAATGAGTCCGAGATACTCACCTTTGCGTGTCTTGACCTTCACGCGCTGTGAGAGGATATTGTGCGTCCACCATCCGCCCAGCTGGATAAAACGCAAGTACCCTTTTGGCGTGATATGCGTCACCATGAAGCCCACTTCATCCAGATGTCCCGCGAGTAAAATTTTCGGACCGTTTTCTGCCCCCGTCTTCTTCCCGAGTACCCCACCCAGCCGATCCTTTACCAACTCGTCGCTGAGAGGCTGTAAGTACTCCTCCATTTTCACCCTGACTTCGCGCTCGTGCCCAGGTACTCCGTCCGCTTCCGTCAAATCCTTGATCAATTTCGTGAGATCGTCCATCATTTATCTCCTTTTCGATACTGGCGTATTCCCTTTATGATTTCGAGAAATCGCTTACAAAATCCTTTTGTTATTGTTTCCCCAACCAGTGTCCCGAATGCGCTCGAGTACTTTTTCATGCTGTCGCATTTGATTGGGTGGCCTTCGTAGCAGTTTCTTGTTCTTGCCCAACTTTTTTCATAATCCGATGAAATAGCACGAGACAAATCAGTCCCATCCCTACAAAAATTCCGGTGATCGCAACGTTGGGAATCCACGCACTGACAAGTATAAACACACCTGCACTGCTGACCCCCACGATGCTAAACAAAGAATGTACAGCCATATACGTGCTCCGCGCATGATCCGGCACCATATTGGCGAGTAACGCTTGTTTTACCGGAATGTGCATCACTTCCCCCAATGTCGCGAAGAACATGGCAATGAGCAAGACAACGGGAGAGTTGCTGAAGCTAATCCATGCATACCCGCAAAAGTACAGGGCCAAGCCTGACAGGAGCACCACCCTATCTCTCATGCTCTTCACTACGTAGGAGACTAAAACGGTCAAGCAAACAACCAGCAACGTGTTTTCTGTTTTTAATAAACCTAACAAGTTCATCCCATCCACCTGGATGGCAAGAAACGAAAATAACTGCTCAGGCTCCGGAATTTCTTGCACGAAACGAAGGCCTATGACATTGGTCAATTGCTCCTCTACCGCTATAATGAGCAAATTCGCTAATGTAAACAGCAGAAAAATTCGATGCTTGAGCACTTCTTTATAAGCTCCCATGACATCTGCCATAAAACCTTTTTGTCTTTGCTTACGAGACGCCGAGCGTGCACGTTTTTCTGGCACATACGTTTCTTTAATAAACAGGATCGTAATCACGAGCGAAATCGCGATGCTTACAGCCACACCAAAAAATAGGGCAAAGTAATGCTCGTCGAACAAAAAAGCCCCCACCAATCCTCCTATCGCTACCGCCAAATTATTCAACCAATAGGAAGCAGTAAAAATCGCTCGCCTATTCTCGGGCTGACTCACATCAATGATGAGTGCTTGGTAAGCAGGACCCGACGCCCCCAAACAAAAGTTATTGAACAGAAACAAAATAAATGTCACATAAGGCAGCTGAAGCCAAGGCGAGTTGACGAAGGCCACACCAAGAAAACTGAGGAAGATGACCAATTCACATACAACGATTACTTTTTTTCGCCCGATCCTGTCCGCCAAATATCCCCCTGCAAAAGAGCCTGCGACACTTGCTGCCATCACGCCTAAAAACATAAAACCCGTTACAAACGTCCCCAATTGCTTGGAGAAAAAAACAATCAAGTACGGGGTCACAGTCATGCTCGCCATCGTCGTTAAAAACTGTAACATCAGTCTGATCTGGATGTTGCTGTCGAACTTCCAAAAACTCATCGTGACCACTCCTCTACTTTATAACGATTGATTAATCAATCATTTGTATTCCAAAAAAAAGACCGATGGAGAATGCTAGCGATTCTTCGGTCCAAAAAGCTGCATGGCAAACGGAACGAATTTTTCCCACATGTTGCTTTGTGGCTCATCGGTCAAATTCACACGCAGACCAATTAACAGACTCATGTACGCTGTCGCCACGTATTTGGGATCTTGGACATGCAAGAGCCCTTTCTCTTGTCCATTGATCAAGAGCTCGGCAATTTTCGTACGAAAGGTGTTGTGAAACGCATCTAGCTCAGCAAAAGAATGGGCAAAACGATTGTAGTAGCCGACTACTTGTACGACCAGACGCAAGTACGAATCGAACATAGCGAAGATCTTGATGTGATTGGTCACCATTCTCTCTAGTTCCAGTAATGGCTCAGATGCTTGGGGATCAAAGTCAAGCAGTTTGACCGAATGCTCTTGCAATGGCTCCGTGACAGCTGCATGAAAGAGCTGATCCTTGTTTTCAAAGTACGTGAAAACACTGCCAAAGCTCACTCCTGATGCCTTCGCGACTTTTGCAATGGTGGTATCGTCATAGCCGTGCTCAGCAAACAAGAGAACTGCCTGCTGGAGAATCGTTTCCCGCTTTTGCTTCATTTTTTGCACTTGTTCTTCTGAAAGTGGCATGCTGGACAGGCTCCTTGCTTATGAATGATTAATCGATCAATCGTTACTTGCATTATAGTATTGACTTCCAGCATTTGCAAAGATTTTTGTCTCTCCTGATTCAGCAAAAATAAAAACGGCTGGCACTTGTGTCCAGCCGTTGGCTATTCCTACTTCGCCAATTCATAGATCGCTTGCGCGTAAATCGCTGTCGCTTTGATCAGATCATCCACGATAATATATTCATCTCGCTGGTGGGCACTATCAGGACGCCCTGGGAAAAGCGGTCCGAATGCTACTCCAACATCCAACGAACGGCCGTAGGTAGCGCCGCCAATTGCAATAATGCCAGCTTCCTCGCCTGTTTGTTCCGTATAAACACGTTGCAGTGTTGTCACCAAAGGATGATTTGGGTCGACGCGGTGCGGTGTCAGATGCTCAGCCACTTCGAGCGTAAATGCCCCTTCACTAAAACGTTCAGCAAGAACGGCCGACCATTTTTCGAAGGCAACAGAATGTGGGTAACGGATGTTCAGACGGAAAAGCGCATCCTGCTTTTCGTCATACTCGATCACACCTGTGTTCAGTGTGAGCGCACCCATTTCTTCATCATCATGCGCGATGCCGAGTGCTTCACCGTAATGCTGCTTGTGCAAATAACGATCAGCCAAGCTTACAAATACAGCTCCGCGTTCATCCAAGGACAAGGAGAGCAAAAAGTGAATGAGCTCGGTACCCGCATTGACACCTTTGCTCGGGTCCATTCCGTGAACCGAGACGCCTTCCATGTGCAGCACTACGAGACCGTCCTGCTCCTCCACTTTGCCTTTCAAGCCAGTCGCTTCCAGGTGCTGGCGATAACTTTGTGCAATCGCCTCACTATTCAAGCCGATTGGCATAAGCGTTGCTACAGCTTTGTCTGGAACCATGTTCATGCGCAAGCCAGCCTGTAAGGAAACGAGCTTTGCCGCCACATTTTCCGCAGCAGATATTCCGAGGCTTTGGAAGGATGCAAGCGTCTGACGCAACGACAGATCGGTCAAGCCTTTCTCCGCATAGATCAGCGGGAAGTCTGCATCTGGCGTAAAGCCCATCGTCGGCATTTCTTCCGTTTCAAAATACTTGTTCACACACTGCCAGCTCGATTCTTCATCCGTACCGAAAATAAAGCGCACGCGCTTCGACAGCGGCAATCCAAGCTCCATCACGATCTTCGCTGCGAAAATAGCCGCCATCGTCGGTCCCTTGTCGTCAATCGCACCACGGGCCACCATGCGTCCATCCACGATCTCGGCTGCATACGGTGGCGTACTCCAGCCATCGCCTTCTGGTACGACATCGACATGGCTCAGAATGCCGATCAATTCCTCACCTTGTCCGAATTCAGCGTGCCCTGCATACCCGCGGACTTCTTTGGTTGTCATGCCTGCTTTTTCACACACGCCTAGCGCAAAGTCAAGCGCTTGCCGAATCCCTTCTCCAAAAGGGGCGCCTTCCCGTGCTGTTTCGGGGTCCAAAACGCTTTTAATCTGCAAAAATTGTTGTGTCGTCGCAATCAGTTCGTCCTTGCGTTTGTTTGTTTCTTCCAGCCAATTAACGCTTTTCATTCTCTTCTCCAGTCCTCTCATTCATACTTCCTTCGTCCATTGCCGCATCGACGTCGAGATCCAGCTCCACCAACGATAATAATGACTCCATCGGCACTTCTTTTTTCGTAAATTCTGCTTGGGCGTCTTTAATTTCGTCCCGGATGTTGTTCATTTCGCTATCCAGCTTGTAGGACGCCTTGGCAGCCTCGAACAATCTTTGCCTTATATTGGATGGGATAATTCCCTCGTATTTATAATTCAGCGAGTGCTCAATCGTCGCCCAAAAATTCATTCCCAATGTGCGAATCTGAATTTCTACCGGAATGGTCACTTGCCCACCCGCCATCATGATCGGATACTCCACGGCAAGGTGATAGCCGCGATATCCGCTTTCTTTTGGAGTAGAGACATAATCCTTCTCCAAATACACACGCATGTCTCCGCGGTTGCGGATCATCTCAACAACTGCAGGTATATCATCAATAAACTGACAAATGACGCGGATGCCCGCGATATCGCGAATTTCCCAGCAGATATTCTCATCAATCGGAAACTGCAAGCGGTTTGCCTTGTTGTAAATACTCGGGATCGATTTGACCCTGCCCACCGCAAACTCAATCGGTGAATGCTCCTTGCGTTTGCGTAGCTCGTTACGGATATTTTTAATTTTGACTTTGATTTCTTCTACAGCTTGTTCGAACGGTAGCAGATATAGTTCCCAATCTAGTTTGTGCACGCTTACGTCCCTCCGGCTTGAAACTCTCCATCGTCCTTATCATTCAACATTTTGTGTGAGATATCCTTCCAAAATACAAAAAGAGACGGGAGAAAAGGCAGTTGTCACTGGCTTTTGCTCCGTCCCTTATTTCTTAATTTTCGCGCGAAACAAAGGCTGCAAGTGAGCTTCTCAGCTCTTCTGCTAGAATAGCCAGCTGATTCGCAGCATCTGCAATGAGCTCCATCGCTGCACTCTGCTCCTCTACCGCAGCCGAGATGCTTTGGACACCGGCGGCCGCTTGCATCGATGCGGCGGATACTTCCCCAGCTACAACGGCTACTTGTTGGGCATCTGGCGCCATACGCTTAAAGGCCTCACTGACACCGTTAATTTCTTGCGACACCCCGAGGATGTTTTCCTCTATGTGCTGGAACAACTCTTGGGATTGGTGTGCTGTCTTCATGCCGCGGGCGGTCGTTTGGGCACCCTCGACCATCTTCGCGACAGCTTCCTTCGTATCCTTTTGTACGTCACCAATCATGCCTACGATCTGCTGGGCAGCACTGTTAGTATCTTCCGCCAGCTTACGCACTTCTCCTGCGACGACTGCAAATCCCTTGCCATGCTCTCCTGCTCTGGCCGCTTCAATCGCAGCATTCAAGGCTAGCAGATTGGTCTGTCGGGCAATTTCTGTAATGACAGAGATAATTCTCGAAATGTCCTTCGAGCGCCCTTCCAATACATGAATGACATCCGTTGCAGCTTCTACCGAACGATTAATTTCATCCATGCTGTCCATCACATCTGTGATCGCGCGTCTGCCTGCATGTGCATGCTGCTTCATTTCTTCCGCAGAGACAGTCACCCGTTCTACATTTTCCGTTACAACCGCCACATCTTTCGTCAAATCAACAGCCAGATTCAAGGTTTGTCCCATTTTTTCTACCTGGCTGTCAGTAGATGCAGCCACTTGATCGACGACGAGGACAATTTGTTGGCTGGAAGCGGCAATCTCACTGGTGTTTCCCTGAATATTTCTCACCGCACCGGAAACGGAAGCAGCTGCCTGCTGAATCTGAAACAAAATTTTGCGCAGTTGTTTCTGCATCGTAACGAGAGACCCTGCAAGCTCCCCCAGTTCATCTTTTCGTTTTAATAGCTTGTCAGGTATCTCTCGCGAAAAATCCCCATGTCCAATTCGCTCTGCCACGGCAAGCATGCCGCGAAACGAGCGGCGAAGCCAATTTGCAGTAAATAATGAGATGATGACGATTAGCAAGAGGACAGCACCATTAAAAGCAATCATGGCATCCCGAATTCGGGTTGGGCCCTCTAGTATTTCGGTCATATTCATCTCTGCCAAAATCGCCCACGTCTTCTTCCCCACTTTGACCTGATCATAGGACACGAGCACTTGCTGTCCTAAGTAATCCATGCTTTCGACCGTTCCTTCTGATTGTTGGGTGAGTAAGACCTGATCAACGATGGGCGTATCTACTTTTTGCTGTAACAACGTATTGGGCCCACTGCCCAGTTGCGAACGCATCAGCTTGTCCGGACCACCAACCAAGTAAATCTTCCCGGTTTCCCCCAGTCCTTCTCGTTGATTGAATATTCTAGAAATATAATCCATGGATACTTCAACTGCTATTTGCCCGATGATGTAGCCTCGTTCGTAGATCGGTGCTGCAATGTATACCCCTGGCGCCCCTCCAGATGGTTCGTATTTGCCTAGATCTGACATTTCTGCGCTTTGGGTTTTCTTGACTTGCTGCACAGTCTGACCAAGTACAGAGTCAGCGTGTGAGCCTGTCAGGAGATTCGTACCAAAATCAGCCTGCGGCTTTGTCTCGTACACGATGTCCCCTTGTGCATTCAACAGAAAGGCATTCACGAAGCCGTAGCGAGCGACCTCCATCTTTAGTTCGTTCGTATACTGCGCTTGCACTACTTCATAAGCAGGCGATTCTCGTCCTTGCCGCCACACGTCCTCAAACGAAGAAAGGGCAGACATTACTGTTCCCGATGCAGCCAACGTATCCACGTTCCTGGCTCGCTCACGAAAGTAATTTTCCACCTGTTCCTTGTTGCTGTGACGCAGCGCTTCCAGTGTAGCGGCACTTCCGTTCAACAATTCCTGCTTGGATTCCTGATAAGCAAACACTCCCGCTGCCGTCAACGGTACACTTCCTGCCAGTAGTAGAACGAGCAATATACGAGCGCCCAGCTTCATGGAAAAGCCCCCCATTTTTGACAATCTCTTTTTCTGGTATACTTGTAGAATATTGTTTATATTTCTACTATTTATATGAATATAGTACCAGAAAAGAAAAAAGGAAGGCTAGACCAAATGTATCAGGCTGTCTCGAAAATCATAGCAATTTCGTCGCACATCGGCAGTTTGGAGCAGTTAATACAATCCTTCCAAGCTTTTTGCGGCAGTGTTTCCTTGGCAACCACCCAAAACCCGCACTTTTCAAAAAACACTTGTTGGTAGGTCAGCGCCAGTACACGCTTAATTCCCAAAAGGCGGCATTGCTCAACCAAATGAAGAACCAGATGTTTCCCAACGCCCATCCCCTTCGCTTTTTCCGAGATAGCCAAGGAGCGGATCTCAGCCAGATCCTCCCACAAAATATGTAGGCCTGCGACACCTACGACCGAATCTCCATCATGAGCGACAATAAAGGATTGCAAGTTTTCCAAGAAAGACAGCTTCGTACGTGGCAGCATCAAGCCTTGCTGTGCATATTCATTAACAATCTCCAACATGGCATCCACGTCTTTCATCGTAGCCTGACGTACTGCCAGAGCCTTTGCAACACCCATTTTACTCTCCTCCACCCCATGCATCTCGAGCCTGGTATGATTTAATATTTATTCATTATATTATATAAATATACATTCGAGCTTTGCAGAAGTCTATCCTTTTTTCACCTAAATTATGCGTAATTGCATGAACTATTCTTTTGTTAGGTAACGGTTGTGTTATAATCAAGCGTACGAGTTCATAAGGAGGTGCTACATACTTGACGACAAGACGGGAACGGAAAAAGCGCGAAACTCGCGAAAAAATCTTCAATGCTGCCATCAAGCTCTTCAAAACGCACGGCTTTGAAGCAACCACAATCGACATGATTTCCGAAGAAGCGGATGTTGCACGCGGTACGATCTTTCTGCATTTCACTTCAAAGGAAGCCATTCTCGCCAACTGGGGATATGAGCGTCTGCATGAAATCGAGGAGCGCCGGGAAGAGTGGGATTATGGTGACGAATGCAAGGCGAAGGTGCTGCGGATCTACAAGATCATGAATGAAGTCACCATCACCAATTTCGATTTCATCAAAGTCGTCGTAGAATCCTCGATGAAACATCGGAAAGTGCTTGAGAATGAAAAGAACATGTACTTTGAATTGCGTCAACTGTTCGCTGACCTGATTGAAGAAGCGCAAGAAAAGAATCAATTGAAAAGCAAATTCAACCCTCTTGTCGCTGCGAACATGTTAGAGAATATTTACTATAACGCTCTTTATGATTGGGTACGCAGCGAAGGCGCCTGGGCACTCGAAGAAATCATGGAAGAGAAGGTCTCTATCGTATTCGAAGGGCTGGTCGTGGAATAATCCGACTGACCAGCCCTTCGAATGTGACTACTTATGATTTATTCGAAATACGCCCATTTGTACTGCGCGTTTCCCAAACCTGAAATGACTACGCCTTTCAACTTGGGGTTCTGCGCATACACCGTAGACTTAAAGTAAAACGGAATGACTGGCATTTCGTCCACCAAGATTTTCTCCGCCTCTTGCAAGACCGCTTTTCGTTTGGCAGCATCCTTCTCCTTGGCAGAAGCCGCCAATAGATCGGCATATTGACGATTCTCCCAACGAGTATGGTTGTTGCCTTCCTTCGTTCGGAATATTTCCAGGAAGTTGATCGGATCGTTGAAATCCCCCGTCCACCCCATCCGCGCTACTTGGTACTTCCCGTTTTTCACGTTTTCATAGTAGACATTCCATTCCTGATTCTCCAGCTTGACGTGCACACCCAAGTTTTTTTGCCACATATCCTGTACGGCTTGCGCGATTTTGGTTTGTGCTTCCTCTGTATTATAGGACAGTGTAATTGGTGGGAGCTGGTCGACGCTGGCGTACCCTTCTTCCTTCATGCCTTCCGCCAACAGCTGCTTGGCTTTTTCTATGTCGTTGTCTGTAAACAAGCCTTGCTCGTTCTCAGCAAACATTGTAGGCGGCACTACGGCTGTCGCAACCAATTCCCCTCCCTGCGTGATGTTCTCCACGATGTCTTTCCGATTGATCGCGTATGAAAAGGCTTGGCGAATTTTTTTGTTGTGGAAAGGCTTTTGCTCTGTGTTGAACTCATACCAATACGTACCGGCTTTTGGCGTGATCACCAGCAATCCTTTTTCCTTCAAGGTCGACATCGCGTCGAGCGGAAGATTGCCAGTCGGGGCACCTGCCCAATCGAGATCGCCGCCCTCCAGCATCGACAGCTCTGTATTCGCGTCATTGATCATATTCATTTCGATTTTGGTCAGCTTGACTGCGTCGGCATCCCAATAATGCTCGTTTTTCGCAAGCGTCAGCTTGGTTTTATGCTCCCATGTAGCGAGTTTGAACGGTCCATTCGAGGTGTAGGCTGGTCCTGCTTCCTTCGCCCAGTCCGGTTTGTCCTTTACCACTTTGGTATTCAGCGGAAAGTAGCTGTAAAAAGCCGTCAGCTCCAGAAAAAACGGCGTCGGGTTTTCCAGTTGGACGGCCAGTGTCTTATCATCTGTTGCCTTGACCCCGATTTCTTCAGGCTTGGCTTTGCCAGCAAAAGCCGCCTCTGCATTTTTTACATAAAACAACTGATAGGCATACTGGGAACCATTTTTGGAATCGAGTGCCCATTTCCAGGCGTTTTCAAAATCGTGCGCGGTTACGGGATCACCGTTCGACCACTTCGCATTGTCGCGAATCGTGAAGGTGTACGTCAACAAATCATCTGATGCCTTGATTTCCTGGGCCATGGCGGGCTGTGGAACGCCCTTGTCGTCAATGCGAGTCAGACCCTCAAACGTCTGAAAAATAACATTGGATGACCAAACATCCGAAATGAGTCCGGGATGAAGAGAAAGTGGTTCTGTAAAGTTATTCAATCTGAGTATTTGTTCAGGTTGCGCAGACGCATTAGCTGGTGTAGCTTCTTTTGTTGGTTGTGTGGCAGGCTTTGCGGCTTCCTGTGGTTGTCCGCACGCAGCAAGTGCTAAAGCCAAGCCTGCTGCGAAAACAGCTTTTCCTGTTTTTTGCCACCATCTGTTTACGGAACGTTGCATGGTTTATTCCCCTTCGTTTGGGAGCCTTCGCTGTTCTTCTCGCTGCTGCCATTCTTTCAGCTCGCTTTTGATTTGATAAAGCTCTGCACGTGTTTCGAGCTTGAACGCTTTTAATTCGCTTCTGATTACTGCCAACTCATGAAAGAGTCGCTCCCACACCTCTTGATCTTTGTCCATGTTCGCCTCCTTTTTCGGTCGTATACACAGCAGGCAGTTGAATCGTCACCTGCGTTCCGTGCCCGTGTTCACTCTGAAAGTGGATGGTCCCTTGCATCGCCTCGATGATCCGGCAGGTTACCATCAAACCGAGACCTGTCCCTTTTTCCTTTGTAGAATAAAAAGGCAACCCAATCTGTTCAATCTGCTCCGGCGTCATCCCCTCTCCCTCATCCTTGATGGAAATCACATGATAGGTCCCGGCTGCTTGTACAGTGACGTGCAGTACGCCACCTTGTCCCATCGATTCGATACCGTTTTTCATCAGATTCATCAATGCTTGCTTGAGCTTAACGGCGTTGGTCTCAACGAATAGGCCCGGCTCGGTCTCACAGGCGATTTCCACTCGGTTCATGACGCTATAAGAGGACATGATGGCGGTCACTTCGTTCACGGTATGCGCAATCTCCAGTCGCTCTAGCGTCTCAGAATGAGGCTTGGCCAGATTTAAATAGTCGGAAATGATAAATTCAGCCCGATCGAGTTCATTTAAGACCAATCGGATGTATTCAACGTTTTTCGGATTCGTCTCCTCACGCAACAACTGGACAAAGCCTCGTACCACTGTGAGTGGATTGCGTACTTCATGGGCAACACTGGCTGCCAGCTCACTGATCAGGTTCAGCTTTTCCGAGCGTTCAACCTGCTTGCGGATAATATGAGATTCTCGAATAAACTCGATGAAATAAACGGCTGCACCTTGTACGATCAAAGCGAGGTAACCGATTTCCACTAGCGGCTCCAGATAATTGTTAATGATGGACAACGGGAACCCTCTCCATATCAAAATAACCATCCCTCCACTGATGATGGATAGCTGCTTCAAGCATCCGATCAAGAGAACGACCCCTAGTTTTTTTCGTAAAGAGTAGCCATACCAACGATTGACCAACAAAAACGGTATGATCGCATAGACCATCGTTCCAAGAATCGTTATGAGAACGCCATCGCCACCCAGAACGATCCTTACGACAAACATCACCAAAATCGTCAAAATGCCCGGGATATACCCAGCGTATAAAATGGTAATAATGATTGGTATCGAGCGTAAATCGTACTCCATACCATTACTGAGTTGTACTGGAAAGCTCATGGAAAAAATGACACTGATCGAGCTACAAACGATAACCATTGATGACTTGACGCTCATCTTGTTCGAGGTTGATCGCCCCAGCCAAACGTTTCTATACAGCAAAACAGGGACGATAACGAACAATAACTGCAGCAAAATGTCTTTGATGATTAACATATATCGGTTCCCCTGGCTCTTAGAATATTTCGATTTTTCTTACAGAATAACATCACTAGGTGTCTTTCTGGAAGGCACATTTTCAACATCTGGCAGAAAGGATGTTTTTGTTGCGGTGACCAGCACATTTCCCTATGATGAAGAAGAGCTTGTTTGAAGACCTTGGAGGTAATGACATACACATGCGAAATGGTATAAAACGTGAAGATATCGAGCTGTTGGCTCCTGCTGGTAACTGGGACTGTTTGAAGGCAGCCGTGGCCAACGGAGCCAATGCCATCTTTTTTGGGGTAGAAAAGTTCAACGCGCGTGCTCGTGCTGAGAACTTCCAAATGGCAGAACTGCCTGAGATTATGGCTTATTTGCACATGTACGGGGTAAAGGGCTTCCTTACCTTTAATATTCTCGTATTTGAAAATGAACTAGAGGATGCACGCGAGCTGATTGACGCCTGTATTCACGCTGGAGTAGACGCTGTGATCGTACAAGACCTCGGTCTTGTAAAGATGATCCGCGAGATTTCTCCAGACTTCCCGATTCACGGCTCTACACAAATGACGATTACTTCGCCAGAAGCGGTGGAGTTCACGAAGCCGTTTGATATGGAACGCGTCGTACTCGGTCGTGAAAATTCATTAAAAGAGATCAAAAAAATCGGAGAAAAAGCAAAGCTGCCGATGGAAGTATTCGTCCACGGTGCCTTGTGCGTTTCTTATTCCGGACAATGTCTGACCTCGGAAATGTGGGGTGGACGCTCGGCAAACCGCGGGGAGTGTGCCCAAGCCTGTCGTTTGCCGTATGACCTGATGGTAGACGGTGTGCAGAAGGAAATGGGGAATATCGCTTACGTGCTGTCCCCGAAGGACTTGGCTGCTATCGATTTGGTTCCTGAGCTGATCGAGGCTGGCGTGACTTCCTTTAAAATTGAAGGTCGCCTGAAAACACCTGAATATGTTGCAAACGTCGTGAGCAAATACAATGCCGCCATCGAGCGTTATTTTGCCGGACAAGATACGGGACCATCCGAGGTAGAAGTACGCGAGCTGCAACAAAGCTTCTCTCGCGGGTTTACACACGGATTTTTGACCGGGACAAACAACAAGCAACTCGTAGATGGATCGTTCCCGAAAAGCCGCGGTGTGTTTTTGGGAACCGTGAAAAAACTGCTTCCTACAGGCGTTTTGGTGGAAATCACTGCTCCTGTCAAACGCGGAGACGGAATCGTGTTCGACGCGGGTGACCCCACGCAAAAAGAAGAAGGCGGTCGCATCTACGATATTTTGATCCGCAGTAAAAAAGTAGAAGGCGAAGTTTCCAAAGGTCTGTATGAAATCGTCATGGGACGCAATGACGTGAATCTGAAACGTCTTCACGTCGGTGACCGCGTATGGAAGACGAGCGATCCTGAGCTGGATCGTCGCCTGCGCAAAACGTTCGAGACAGAAAAGCCTTATCGCACCTTCCCTCTGTCCGTTCACGTAAGCGGCAAGCTGGGTGAAAAGCTCAGTGTCACTTGGGTGGATAAACAGGCGAATCACGCTGTCAGTGTTCCTTCCGAGGTACTGCTGGAGACTGCTTTGAAGCGTCCTCTGACCGCTGAGTTGTTGCACGATCAACTCAGCCGTCTGGGCGGAACCATTTTCCACCTGGAAGCTAACGATCTGACTGTCGATCTCGAAGGGGATCTCATCGTACCTGTCAGTGAGTTGAACCGGATGCGCCGTGACGCAGTAGAGCAGCTCGTGTTCCTGCGTTCCAAGCCGCCGATTTACCACCATCACGATATCAATGTATACGCGGACGTACCAACGAGAAAACCAGTGGAAAAGCCGCTCCTGACAGCACTGTGCCGCTCGCTTGAGCAATTGGAAGCAGCTGCGCAAACAGATGTGGACTTCCTCTACGCTGACTTTGAATTCGTCAAACAGTATCCAGAGGGTGTCAAGTTGGCCCATAAGTACCGGAAAAAGATCGGGATTGCTACGATGCGCATTCATATGCCGGATGAAAACGGTGTCCTTGCCCTGATCGCGAAAAGCAAACCAGACGCTATTCTGGTGCGCAATACGGGAGCACTCTATTACTACTTGTCCCGTCGTAATGAAATCGATATTCCACTGATTGGCGATTTCTCCTTGAATGTCGCGAACCACAAGGCAGTTGAGCTGTTCCTTGCATCAGGTCTTGAGCTCGTCACTCCATCGTACGATCTGAACATCCAGCAGATGGTCGATCTGCTCAGCCGCTCGAACGCTGCGAACATGGAGCTGGTTATCCACCAGCACATGCCGATGTTCCACACCGAGCACTGCGTATACTGCACATTCATGAGTGAAGGTACTGATCATACAAACTGCGGAACTCCATGTGAGACCTCCCGCATTTCCTTGAAAGACCGCGTTGGATTCTCTCACCCTATACGTGTAGATACCGGTTGCCGCAATACCGTTTATAACGCGATTGACCAGTCCGGTGCTGAGTACTTGAGCGAGTTCCGCTCTCTAAATGTCGGCAGCTACCGCATCGAGTTTTTGGAAGAAGAGCCAGAGCGCGTGAAAGAAGTAATCAGTCTGTATCGCAAGGCATTGCGCGGAGAAGTTAGCGGTACACACGTATGGCGTACCCTGAAGTCAACCAACCAGTTGGGCGTCACACGTGGGCAACTGACGAAATAAATACCAGATTTGTAGAGAGGAGAGAGAAGTATGGCTGACCTGAATCAACCGACTGTAGAAAACCTGGCCGTTATTATCGAGGGCATCAAAGCAAAGCTGAACATGGCGAATACAGCGGTGATGCGCCCGGAGGATTTCGATCTCGTTCATTACGAGGATTTGCTGTACCTGTACAACATGGTGCAGAAAAAAGCGGCGTTTGGCATCAATGAAATGACCGCCATCGTTGAAGAGCTGGGTGCGATGAGAAAACAATCCTAGTTCTGTTTTTGACACAGGGAAAAAGCGTCACTCCTGGGTATGTGGAGTGACGCTTTTTTGTGTGCTCTCACTGTCTATCGGAGATTACGGAAACAGGTACTATCCGTTACACTTTTTTCAACACAATGACTGCGTTATGACCACCAAAGCCAAAGGAATTGGACATGCCGATGTCGAGCGTGGCTTTGCGTGCTGTATTTGGCACATAGTCCAGATCGCATTCAGGGTCACGCTCCTCCTGATTAATCGTCGGGGGGATGATTCCTTCCTGCAGGCTCTTAATCAGGGCGATCGCCTCCGCCCCTCCTGCTGCACCAAACATATGACCCGTCATCGATTTGTTGGCGGTGATCGGTACACGGTACGCATGCTCGCCAAACAGCTTTTTGATCGCCAATGTCTCGGAACGGTCTCCGATTTCTGTGCTGGTTGCGTGCGCGCTGATGACATCCACGTCTGTCGTTTGCACCCCTGCTTCCTTGAGGGCCCATTTCATCGCACGATAGGGACCGATTCCTTCTGGATGTGTCGCCACCATATGATAGGCGTCAGAGCTTGCCCCATAGCCAATCACCTCGGCATACATGCGGGCGTTTCTTTTCTTGGCGTGTGATTCTGATTCCAAAATCACAATCCCGGCACCCTCTGCCATGACAAACCCATCCCGCTGGGAATCAAATGGCCGACTCGCTCCTGCTGGATCATCATTTCTCGTTGATAATGCCGTCGCATTGCTAAAGCTGGCGAGAGATATGTCCGTCACTGCGGCCTCAGACCCTCCTGCGATGACGACATCCGCCCCGCCCGACCGAATGAGCCGGAAAGCCTCACCGATGGACGTATTCCCAATCGAGCAAGCAGTAACAGGTGACATCGTCGGCCCGTACAGACCGTACTTGATGCTGATCATCGCTGCTGCCATGTTGGAGATGAGCATGGGAACAAGCGTCGGGCTGACCCGCTCAGGACCTCGTTCACGAAGAACGTTATGCTGCTCAAGGAGCGTCCCTACCCCACCAATACCAGAGCCTACATATACTCCGATTCGCTCGCGGTCCAACTCGTCCAACCGAAGCTCTGCATCCTCTAGCGCTTCTTCTACAGCAGCAAGGGCAAACTGGCAAAAGCGATCCATTCGCCTAGCTTCTTTGCGCCCAAAACGCTCCACCGGATCAAAATCTCGCACCAAACCTGCGATTTTCGTTTTATTACGCGTTGTATCAAAAGTATCAATATGTGAGATACCAGACTTCCCTTGTACGAGACTGTTCCAAAACTGATTTACTGTATTCCCTATCGGGGAGATCACTCCCATACCTGTGACAACGACTTTTTCCATGAATAGCCTCCAATTTGAGTGCCTTATGGAAATCATCTTGTCACATGCGTTATCCTATTACAAGTTGTTGTTTATCCTAGTATAATGAGTACTAGTTTAACAAACTTAACCAGTAGAGGAGATGGAGAGTGTACCATGAATCAGCAAACGCGTTTGCAAGCACTGTCTACTTTTTTAAAAGCGCAGCGCGCCAAAATCCTGCCACAATCGGTCGGGCTGGCTCCTGGGACACGCAGAAGAACACCCGGGCTACGAAGAGAAGAAGTTGCTCAGCTCGCAGGGGTTAGCTCCACCTGGTATACATGGCTGGAACAAGGCCGCGACATCAAGGTCTCGCCTTCTGTTCTAGATGCGGTAGCGAGAGCCTTGCAGCTTACCGTCGATGAGCGAAAATATTTGTATGCGCTGGCACTGGAGACAGGCACGGGAGTCGGGCAAGACGTGCAAAAAGATGAACCGCCGCAGATCAATCCTGCCCTGAAACGAATCTTGAAAGAATTGCGCTCGTGTCCAACTATTATTTCAGATCGGCGCAGTCATATTGTAGGCTGGAACGAGGCAGCCGCACATGTCTTTCTCAATTTTGAACAACTCCCTTACGAAGAGCGCAATTTGATCCGCCTGGTGTTTACGCGAAAGGAATTACGACGGCTGGCCGTCAACTGGGAGCATTTCGTCAGCGGCTTTCTTGCGATTTTTCGTGCCAATTACGGTCAGTATGTAGAGGATGAGTGGTACGAGCAGTTTTTAAGCGAAATGCGACAGGTTCATCCCGACTTTCACGACCTTTGGGAGCAAAGCCGTGTCAGCTCAGCCCCGGAGGTTTTACTGGAATTCCGTCATGCCAAGGTAGGGAAAATGCTCTTTCATCTGACTTCGCTGCAAGTTTCCGGGAATGCGGATTTGCGGTGTAGCATTTACACGCCTGACCCGAATTCTGCCACGGAAACGAAGCTGCGGCAGCTGATTGATCGTCCGGTTTCTTCTGCAGAACCGTGACTGAAGGTCTTTGTGGTTTGAGTCAACATTGGTGGAGGAGAAGAAAAAGCACAGTGCTCTTCGACTCTGACACGCCAGCAGGGGGGATTGACTGTCCGTCTCCATTGCAAAAAGGGGACCGTCGAGCCAAAGCCACCCTACGGGCGGATGTTTCTCAGGGAAGGGGTACCACTACATGCCCATCAACTTAAAAAATCAAAATCCCCCATAACGAAAATTCTATCCATTGTTGATCTTTTCTTTCATTAACCATGATAAAATTGGATTAAAAGGATATTGGAGGGGTTTTATGAAACTAGTAGGAGAACAAATATATCTTCGACTTTACAAGATTTCTGACGCCAGCGAGTTAGCTAAATTACATACTAGAAATCGCGATTTTTTTCAACGAGTTTGCCCATTACTCCCAGAAGCCTTTTATACAGAAGAACATCAAAAAATACGCATTGAACAGGTATTAAAAAAGACAGATGAAGGGCAAGTATATGCTTTTGGAATCTTTTTAAAAGCAACTGATAAACTTATCGGAGACATTTCATTAACTCAAATTGCTAGGGGAAACTTCCAAAGCTGTTATACGGGATTTACTTTAGATGAGGAGTATAATGCAAAGGGCTATACAACAGAAGCTCTTCAGCTCGTTGTAGACTTTGCTTTTAGTGAATTAAAACTACATAGAATTGAAGCTGGAGCTATGCCTGACAATTTAGCATCTATTCGTGTATTAGAAAAAGTAGGGTTTAAAAAAGAAGGCATAGCTAAAGAAAATATAAAGATTAATGGCAAATGGACAGATCATCAAATTTTAGCTATCATCAACAGCTTGGATGTATAAAGGTAACAGAAATAATTATTATCAACGATAAAGTCCAGAAAAAACTTATCTTGAAATCAAGTCCATTAAAGGGCGCTTTTCTGAAGTAACTAAAGCCTAATTTCTCACTTATAACACCTGAGAAATTAGGCTTTTTAAATTTGTATTTCCTTTACATTGTAAATCCGCGTTTTGTTGGTGGTACCCCGGGAAGAAGTGTTCGACAAGCGTGGTCCCCTTTTGGAAGTTCCGACTGGGTCTGCGTTGTCAAGGTCTACGAGCCCTGTGCTTTTTCTTCTCAACTAGCCTTGTCTGTTGATCGGTACCTTATAAAACTTACACAATAAAGGAAAACCAGCCTGTTGGCATTTGCCCAGGCTGGTTCACTTTGTTAATGATTCACAATTCCTACGCGCGTCCCGGAGGAAGCAAGGCTTCCAACTTCCTCGCAGCCTTCTTTCCACAGTAAGTAACGGATACTGTCTGCCAGCGCTTCCCAGCTGGCTTCGATGACGTTGGTGGAGACGCCGACTGTGCTCCACTTTTCGCCGTTGCTCGAGGATTCGATTAGGACACGTACTTTTGCGGCGGTCGCGCCGTTTTCATCCAAGACACGTACCTTGTAATCTTCCAGCTGCATTTTGGCAATGCACGGGTAGTAGCTTTCCAAAGCTTTTCGCATCGCATTGTCCAGCGCATTCACCGGACCATTACCATCAGCTGCCGTATGGACAGACTCCCCATTTACACGCAGCTTCACGGTCGCCTCCGACGTGATCGATTGGACGGCTGCCTTTTCCAGCATGATCTTGAAGGAGTCCAGCGTGAACAGGTTTTTCAGCTTGCCGGAGGCTTCCAGCAGCATCAGCGTGAGCGAAGCCTCTGCTCCTTCGTATTGATAGCCTTGGAATTCGCGCTCTTTGATGTGTGTAATGATTTCTCTCGCCTTTTCGCGATCCAACGAAAGATCGATCTCCAGCTCTTCCATTTTGGCGAGTAAATTGCTTTGGCCAGCGAGCTCCGAAACGAGTACGCGACGTTTGTTGCCGATGTTTTCCGGCTCGATGTGCTCGTACGTTTTCGGATCGCGCATAACGGCACTTACGTGAATACCACCCTTATGAGCAAAAGCACTGTACCCGACAAACGGCTGGTTGTTCGGCATCGTCATGTTGGCAATTTCCGCTACATAGCGCGAGAGCTGTGTCAGCTCCTGCAATTGATCAGTACTCACACAGTGATGGCCTAGCTTGAGCTGCAAATTCGGAACCACTGAGATCAAGTTGACGTTCCCACAGCGCTCACCAATGCCATTAATGGTTCCTTGTACTTGCTGTGCGCCCGCCTGAATCGCAGCTAGTGCATTGGCAACCGCCACTCCGCTGTCATTATGCGGATGAATGCCTACTAGCGTCCGCAGGTGGCCCACAGTCGTTTTGACAATATCATAGACTTCATGCGGCAGCGTTCCGCCATTTGTATCACAGAGAACGATCCAGTCAGCTCCAGCTTCTTCTGCCGCTTCCAGCACTCGCAATGCGTAGCGCGGATTCGCCTTGTACCCATCGAAGAAATGCTCTGCCAAAAAGAGAGTCGTCAATCCGTTTTCTTTTAAAAATGCGACCGAATCAGCGACCATGCGCACGTTTTCTTCCAATGTCGTCTTGAGAGCATCCGTCACGTGCAAGTCCCATGATTTCCCGAAGATCGCCGCCGCCGAGGCTCCGCTTAAGATCAACGCTTGCAGATTGTCATCATCCACCGCTGCTACATTGGGTCTACAGGTACTGCCAAAAGCCGTTACCTTTGCGTGCTGCAGCGAAATCTCCCGGATACGCTCAAAAAAAGCCATGTCCTTTGGATTGCTGCCCGGCCAACCGCCTTCAATAAAATCGATACCAAACTGGTCCAGCCGCAGTGCGATCTTTATCTTGTCTTCTACCGACAGGCTGATCCCCTCTCCCTGCGTACCATCTCGCAGGGTCGTATCATACAGATACACCTTGCTATTCATGTTTCTTCTCCACCTGTTCCGTTATTTTTCTGAATAATCACATCATTCTAACCGTTAGACGATTCCCAGTATACCACAGCCCAAATGGAAAGAAAACGCAGGAAAATAGAGGTTTTTTCTATGTCCGTGGGGTGCGGACAAATGAGACGGTTTGCTTGATCGCATCTTCCAGTGGAGCCGATGTACCACCAAACGGATGACGCGTGTTAAATGTATGATCTCCGCCTTCTATCCAGTGCAGCTCGCTATTTTTGGCAGCCTGATGAATTCTTTTTGCACCCTCTACCAGACGGACATAATCTTTTTCTCCTGTGATGATGCACAGTGGTTGCTCCATCGTAGAAACTCGTTCCAAAATATCGTATTGCTGGCGATTGTTGTCCACGTCCTCGATCACAGCTCTCGTGATTGGCATATCTTGACCAGTCCGCGCATTCGCTATGTATCCCACGCCTGTCTCTTCTATTTGCTGGCGCAGCTTCTCATCGAACAAATCGACATGAGCGATTCCGTTCCAGGTGACAATCCCTGCCACATGTGGGTTGTTTGCTCCGAATAGAATCGCGTCACCGCCGCCCTTGCTATGTCCCAATACGTACAGCTTCGTTTTGTCCACATAATCAGGTAAAGGAAGCTCGCCTGACACAATCCGTTCCGTCAACGCTTGCAAATCAGCCAGTTCACGCGCATACGTATTGCGCCCGAATTTCTCCAGCTCGTCGAACTCCGTCAAGCTCTCACCTACGCCATTGCAGCTAAAATTAAAGCGAATCGTGGTAATGCCTTGCTTGGCCAGCTCATCGGCTACATAGGGAAAACTTCCCCAATCCTTGAATCCTTTAAAGCCATGGCAAAATAGCAGTAGTGGCTGTGCTGAACCTGCCGCTTCCTCCGTATGAATGT
>NZ_AKIX01000049.1:0-84134 GCF_000282075.1 Brevibacillus sp. BC25 | reverse complement strand
CCAGCCAATTCACCATGTGCAAGAGCGGCTTGCCTACCCGCCACGCATACCAGCTGCCTGCGAATAAAACGACCAGGATCAAAAGAATACCGATCTGGAGGAATGTTTCCTTGACCATGACATCCTCAGACGTCTCTTGGACACCAGACTGATAGGTTGGATTTGGAATGCCCACTACGTATGTCAAATCGCTATTTTTCTCATATCTGCTAGTGATATGAACAGGAACATTTTTGGCTGCCTCACCATTCTGTAGAACTTCCGTCATATCTAACTGGGCGGAAGCGTTCGGGTGATTCCATTGATGGATGAGTTTCCCCTCACGATCATATACCAAGTACCATGCCTTTTCCCGGGAAAAGCTTTTGTTCAACTCATCCCATGTCTCCTTGCTCGTCCCCGTTTTTGCTGCGATCAGGCGCTTTATCATTTCTTTTTCGGGAGCGGGTGTTCCATAAAGGATGATAATGTTCTCGTCAGATTGGTTAATGACCCAATGTGTGATGTGGTAACGAGAAGCATCACGATTTTCTACATAAGCGATCCACTCCCCTGGCCCAAATTGACTGGGAACATCAGCAGGTGTCCGATAGTTGTACAGAATTTTGCCGTGCTTGTCGATGATCTGCAACCAGCCTTGATGTCTCGCCACACTCTTCTCGATTTCCGGATTGACGTGAATACGCTCCGCCTCATAATCAATCTTCAACGTCAAATCAGATGCATTCAGCCTGGACAAATCGACGGACAATTGTTCGTTCATAATCCGCCAGCCTAACCCCAGCATCGCGATAATCAGAAATAGCAGCAAGACGAGGAGAAACCCGAACAGTTGTCGGACATATTGAAAGATCAGCTTGTTCCGCAAATTCATGACTGTCTTGCCGGACTAACCATCTTGTAACCCAGCCCTCTCACCGTAACCAGGAGCTTTGGCTGTCCCGGATTTTCTTCTATGCGCTGGCGCAGCTTGTGAATGTGCACCATGACTGTATTTTCATCAAACATCCCGTACTCATCTTTCCATACATGATCGTAAATTTGTTCTTTCGTAAATACCCGGTTCGGATTCTGGCAGAAAAAGACGAGCAATGAAAATACTTGCGCCGGGCAGTCCACTCGTTCTCCGTTCACGAACAGCTCGGCTGCCTCCACATTTACTTGAAAACGTCCAAAATCAAAGCGCTTTTCTTCCTGCGCTGGAGCAGATCCCCCCAAGGTTCTGCGCAGATGAGCCTTCATCCGGGCAACGACCTCTAGTGGATGAAATGGCTTCGTTATGTAGTCATCCGCTCCATAAGCAAATCCGCTTAATTTATCAAAATCCGTGCCCTTTGCTGTCAGAAAAAAGATCGGTGCCTTCGTTCGTTGGCGCACGGCTACGCACAGCTCAAATCCATTTTTATCAGGCAGCATGACATCCAGAATCAATAAGTCGTATGTCTTCTCCTCCACGAGACGAATCGCCTCTGCTGCTGTCGTACATGTATCGATCTGGACAAAGCCTTCCTTTTTCAGCACTGTTTGGAGCATCTGCAAAATCGCTTCTTCATCATCTACCAGCAAGATTCTTGCTTCTTTCTCCATATCCGTTCCCTCCCTTGCTGTCATTCATTCTACCATGAGAAACGACGCCAACAAAAAAGATAAGGAAATGGTAAGGTAGCGTTTTAGTAGGGGAAAGGTCTGGCCATTATGATGAAGGAGAAAGGAGCGGATTCACCTATGTGGGCTATCTGCCAACACGAATTTTTTCGGTTGTTTAAAAGTATCAAATCGTTAATTACCGTTGCCTTTATCGTCGGCATCTCGTACTTGGTTTCTGACCTCGTCAATCAGGCAGCAAGCTTTCTCCCACAACAGGAGCTGGCGCAGGGACACGCGCTTGGTATCTTTGTACTCATCATGCTTTTCGGGCCCTTGTTTGTATTCAGCCTGTCTCATGATGTCATAAACCGTGAGCTAGCGGGCAGGACGATTCGCTTTCTCGTCACCCGGACTTCACGCAATCAGATCATTCTAGGGAAATTTCTCGGAGTGGCGTTCTTCTGGTTAACCTGCATGATTATTACGTTTGGCGTAGTTTTCGCCACCGTGCAAACGTTTGACGCGAAGACCTTTTACCTCTGCGTATCCCTGCTTATCTATTGCATCTCGCTGGCACTGCTGCTCTCGCTCGTAATACCTCGCCCCAGCTACACGATGTTTTTGGGAATTGTGATCGCACTGATCATGCCAGGTCTCGGACTGTGGAGCACCTTCTCCAGTCACCCAGCAGCACCATGGATTAAATATTTGACACCCTTTTCATTTATGGAAAAAGGCGGCGCCTGGACCGGCTTCATTTGGCTCTATGCGGCAGCTTTTCTGATCGCTTCTATGTACCTATTCCGACGGAGGGATTGTTAATGGCAATGATCGAGACCATACAGTTGAACAAGCACTTTGGCAATCGCACGGTCGTGAATGACGTCAGTCTTACTGTGCACAGCGGGGAGATTTTCGGATTCCTCGGTCGAAACGGCGCAGGAAAATCGACCTTTATCAATATGCTGACAGGCATTCTGATTCCGACTGCCGGCACCATTCGCATGTTTGGAGAAGATGCCCATACAGAGGGATGGAAAAAACGAATTGGCGTACTGCCGGATTACTCCACCTTCTACGACCATTTATCTCCTGCGGAGCACCTGCACTATTTCGCTCAGGTAAAAGGCGTCACACTGACAAAAGAAGAATGCATGCGCATCCTGACAGACGTGGAGCTTGAGGAGCATGCATCCCGCAAAGCCAAAACCTTTTCCTTCGGGATGAAAAAGAAGCTGGGTATTGCCCAAGCATTAGTCGGAGACCCGGAGCTCATCTTCCTTGATGAACCTACTTCTGGCGTAGACGTCGAATCAGGCCTGCATATTCAAAATTTGCTACGCAAGCTCCATCAACAAGGAAAAACGATCTTCATGACCTCGCACAATTTGAATGAAGTCGAGAAAATCTGTACCCGCATCGCCATCATGAAAAGCGGAAAAATCAGTTCACTCGGCACTCTCGATGAGCTGCAAGCTGCCCATCAGGCATGGCGATCTGTGCATGTGCGTCACTCGGCTTTTGCTACGGAGGATTCTGGAAACCTGCGCACCTTTATTGAGTCCCTCGGGCGCAATACGATTTGGGGAGACGGACGTCTCTCGATCCAGGTCGATGATGATCAAAAAGTGGCAACCCTCGTTCGTGCTCTTGTTCAGGCACGCGTGGATATATATGGCGTGAACGTTGAAGTACCTTCTCTCGAACGAATTTTTATGGGGGAAGAGTCTCATGATGCTTAATCTCGTTTTTGCCCTGCTCCTATCCGGGATGCTGCTTTTCAACATCTCGATAGGAAAAAGCATGACCACCGGAAGTATGGCAATCACAATTGGCCTGATTGTCCTCAATCTCATCTTTTTCATCACAAAGTACAGGAAGAGTCAGCATGAAAAAATGAAGGATCAGGTTAGTAGATACGAACGATAATCAGGCCCATGTAAATGGGGGAAGATTCGCATGGCCAGTAGGTATCTGGAGTTTGCCGTTATCCTGACAGGGATTTTGCTGTATAAAATCTTTTGGGGAGATCTTACACCAGGAGCAATCGGGATATTAATTGGGCTGATTTTTGTTACTCTCATCCTTTTCATGAGAAAGCAGTACGCAAAACGCGAGGAACAAAAGAAGGAAGAAAATACTTAGAAAAAAGCAGCTTGATTGCCACCGAAAAACAGCTCGCAAGTTATGCGGCTATGGGGCAATGAGCTGCTTTTTTCTACAAGATTTCGAGAAGCTGATCCAGTCGTTCAATGACAGCGAGTGGCTGATGCTCGGAAGTAGGCTTCTTCCCTCGTGGATTGATCCAGACTGCTGAGAAGCCTGCGTCCATCGCGCCTGCTACATCTGCCTCCCACGTATCTCCAACGAAAAGCACCTGCTTGCTCTCAACACCAAGCTTTTCACGAACATGTTCATATATGCGTAGATCAGGCTTATGATGTCCGATGATTTCGGAGAGAAACACCCGCTCCCTAGGAAAATACGCAGACAATCCCAACCGCTCTAGCTTGATAAATGCCATATCGACAGGACCATTGGTGACAATCCCTAGTGTATGCTCTTCTGCCAACCTCGCAATGGTAGACTGAACAGTGGCATCTGGCTGAACTGCATCCATACATGCAGCCTGATAGGCGCGTTGAAAATCGTCGACCTGCTCCGCTTCAATCTGTCGGTTACAATCAGCCATGGCTCGCTGAAAACGCAACCTTCTGTATTGCGTAAAATCGTAGCGTTTGGCAATGACATCGACCCACAAATCATCTCCGTGGCGCCGCAGAGCCTCAAGAAATTTCTCTTGGTCTAGTTCTGCTGTAAGTGCATGGGTCGCAATCGTCTGCTGCATCCCTTTCTCCCAGCAAGCTGAAAAATCGAAGAGAGTGTCGTCGAGATCAAATAGGATTGTTGTAAATTTGGACATGGCTGAGTTGCGTCCCCTTCCCTTTTTCTTGCTGTTTTCATTGTGCATATGACTCTGTCTTTTGTTATGATCATTGTAACGGAAAAAGGAGGTGGAAACATGTCTAACGAAAAACTGGATATTTTAATAGAGGGTATGAATGAGTTGCGTTTGGTTGCTCATGCTCTTATGGACCGGCAGGACGAATTGGATGCCAAGATGGAAGCTTTGACTATGGACGTTCACCAGTTAAAAAACGATGTTGCCGAACTAAAGCAGGATGTTGCTGAGTTAAAGGAAGGGCAAGATCGCCATGAGCGTATCTTGGAGACATTGGCGCTGCGCGCTCTCGAATGGAATAATTTCCGCCTCGATTTCATTCGCAAATCTTCCTGAGACCTTTAGCCTTTAGGCAATTCCACAAGCAGTGTCTCTTTCAACTCAACTGGCAAAGAAATAGATTGGCGTGTATTCGCATCGATCATGACCATTGTCACATCGGCGTCCGCCACTAATACATCTGCAGCGTTGTACAGCTCCTGGCGGATGACGAAGCTTTTTTCACCCACCTTGACCACTGTAGTAATCGCCGTTACCTCTTCACGCATCTTCAACTCTTTGCGGTAGTTAATGTTAATATTGACCACTACCGGCATGATGGCCCGTCTCCTTAATTCATCCAGCGTAAATCCTTGCTCCCATATCCACTCAAAACGCGCCCATTCCATGTACTCTAAATACTTGGCATTGTTCACATGTCCGATTACGTCAATATCAGTAGAACGAACAGTTAGATGATAGCGATGAGCCATCGTCCTCACTCCTTGTTTTTCTTCAGTATAACGAATTCAGGTAGCTGAGTGAACATTCATTCAAAATATTCCGAATGATCATGCTGTTCTTTCCTGAACTTTTTCCTATAATAAAAATAAACGCCAGAAAGGAAGATTGGATGTTCGAACAAGAACTATTGCCGACCTTGCAAACAGCTCGCTCCCGGTATCAGGATGCACTCGTCCATTTGAAAGAAGCCGAGCTTGGCTGGAAGCTGGCTCTGGGCTCCAATTCCATCGGATTTTTGATTCATCACATCGCGGAAGTCGAATATCGATTTTGTATGATGTTTTTCGGAAGAGCAATCCCGTCCGAAATCACCCTCACTACAATTGGACCTGTAAAGGATGAAGGGAACTTTACCGACTTGTCTGCCTTGCTTGCTTTCAAAGATGCTGCCTACTATTACTTGCTGGATTCTCTGGCTGCCCTGCCAAAAGACGCGTGGGACATCCCCTGTGAAGCACCGATTGCCACGTTGACTCCCCGTCAGGCACTTGGTCGTCTGATCTATCATATGGGCTACCACGGCGGGCAGATTGGACTTATCCGTAAGTACGGAGGACCTCAATGAGTCTCATTCTGACAGGTGAGCGGCTCATCATTCGCGAATTGCTGCGTGAGGACTTACCCGACTTACTCGCCACCTACAACAGTAACCCAAAGTACAATCAGCTTCGAAACGGCACGAACACAGTAAGTCTTGCTGAACTACAAGCCGAATATGACGCCACGATAAGCATACCTTCCGGGCATTGGCTCGCCATTACTCGTGAAGGTACGATCATCGGAGTCATCCATATCGTCCTCTCCAGTGAAAACGATCCAAAAAGCTGGATTAGTCTCTTGCTTCTGCATGCCGATTATCAGCAGCAGGGCTTTGGAAAAGAGGCAGTGATACTCATGGAATCCTACTGCATCCAGCATGGCAGTCAGCATGTTCATCACGGTGTCATTGCGCATAATGAACACGCTCTTCTTTTCTGGGGGCGGCTTGGCTATGAGCAGTATCGTCAGGTGGAGGCACCAGTCGGTCGGCTGACACAACCGGTGCTGCTGGTAGCCAAGTGGCTAACCCCTACAAATTAAGGAGGTGAACTATATGAACCGTCGCCTTTTTGAAAATGATGTGCCCACCCTCCTCTCCTAGTCGGTGAGGAAGAGGTTCTCTTACTGCCTCCCGGCTACGGAATAACGCTCGAATGATTGATTCATTATTCCGGGAGGGACTTGTTATGTCACAATCACAATGGAAGCAAATGTTTTTGGGGGCTGTCTGCCTAACTCTCGCCGCAGCGATCTGGGGCGGTGTTTATGTCGTCAGCAAGGTCGTGTTGGAAGTGATTCCACCGTTCACGCTATTGATTTTGCGCTTTTGCATTGCTTTAGTCGTGTTGGGGGCATTTACCGTTGCTCGCAAGGAGCGTGTCGCGAAAAAGGATTATCCTCTTCTGATGGCCATCGCCTTCGTCGGGGTCACGATCTCAATCGCCGCGCAATTTCTTGGTACCAAGCTGTCTACTGCCCACATGGGTGCATTGATTACCTCAGCATCCCCTGCCTTTATTGCCATTTTTGCGGTCTGGCTATTAAAGGAACGGATCCATCTAAAGCAGGCATCGGGTATTTTGTTAGCGACGATTGGTGTGATTATCGTCATCGGTGTTCCAGATCAAGCTGACGCCCAGTCTTCCCTGACAGGCAACCTGATTTTATTCGTAGCAGCGATTAGCTGGGGATTGTATACCGTTCTCAGCAAAAAGGCAACGCAGCGCTATTCGTCCCTGCTAGTCACTACCTACGTAGCATTGTTTGGCATCATCTTTACAAGTCCGCTCATGTTTTGGGAACTGTCTGTCACGCCTGTCTCCTGGCAATTTGGTTGGGACATCTGGGCAGGCGTCCTCTATATCGGGATGATTTCTACCGCAGGTGCTTTTTATTTGTGGAACAAAGGCTTCGAGTTGATGCCCGCAGGGAGTGGGGCCGGATTCTTTTTTGTTCAGCCCATTGTCGGTGCATTTTTAGGCTGGCTGTTGCTGCATGAGCATTTGAGTGTCGGCTTTTTCGCTGGCGGCGCATTTATTTTCCTCGGTGTCGCCTTGTCCACCCTGCGTACACGTGAATCGGCCAAAAATAAACGTGAAACGATGGAGGAACATCCTCTCCCCCATTACAACGAGAAGCAAGGCTAAAAATCATGTATGATTACATGCTACGAGGACTTCCCATTCGTTGGGAAGCCCTCGTTTTCATATGCTTATGGACGAAAATATTGACGTACGCTTCCTTTTTCAAAAGTCAGCTCCACTTCAGCAAATGCTCCATTAATAAACGTGATTTGCGGCGGCATATGCCCACAATCTACATCGTAAAGAACAGGGACTTGCAACTCAGTAGCCAGCTCCTGATAGACGTCTTCCACCCTATAACCTTCGACCGCCTGATTCGCTGGACTGCGCCCAAACATGATCCCCGCACAATGATCGAACCATCCGGCCAGCTTCATTTGTACCAAAGATCTGCGTAGATCAGTCGTAGAAAGCTCACAGTTTTCCAAATACCAGATGATCGCTTCATTCCCGATCTGTTCTTTTTGAAACGCTTGTACGTCCCCATACGGTGTGCCGATCACATGCCGAATGATATCGATACAGCCGCCAAGTAGCCGCCCCTGCATGTTTACGTGGGGAGTAGTCTCTGTGGTTTTCCATAGAGTCGGTTCCGTTAGGTGAAAGATATGCGGCGAAGGATTCGTATGCTGCCATTCCTTTTGATACATCAGGGAAGAGTACTGCAAGACTGATTCTCCCTTTTGCGTTGACAGAACCGTTTCCCACATAGCGGTCGTCGCATCCATATCTGCTCCACGCAAATCTATCAGATTCGTCCCATGGGCCGTAGCCATCCCCGTTTTTAATGTAATCGCGAGCAACAGTACACTCACATCTGAATAGCCTAACACCCATTTTGGTTGCATGGACTGAAAATCAAGCTTGTCTAAAATCTCAATCAGCAGCTCGCCACCCCAGGGAGGAATGATGATATCGACGTCTTCATCTTGCATCAGGGAGTTGAATTCGGCTGCGCGGTTTGTGGCAGGAGCTGACTTGGCTTTTTCCTGTGTCCAGACTGTATCTTTGCAAACGATGGAATACCCCCTGCTCTCCATGCGACTGCATGCCAGCCTAATTAGTTCATGTAAATACTCTGGTACACCAGATGATGGCGCAGTTACACCTATAGTAGCGCCCTTTTTTAACGATGGATACGTGATCATGCTTCTCCCTCCCGCTCGCTATGTATGATTTTGGATAATCATACCACATACCACCAAAGCATTTTTCAGGCTTTCTGTATCACTATTGATTTTGAACATACTGGTTTTAGAAACCTGGAAATGCACTTCTCATCACTACGTCTACTTTTCTTAGACAAAAAAAAAGACGGCCTATAGCCGTCATCAAGGTATATAAAACGGGAGGGAAGTAGAGGAGTTCAAACAAACGTGTTTCCAGTTCGTGAATGATTACTTCTTGCTGGCGTCAGTCGTTGTAGACTGTCCAGTGGAACCGCTGCTTTCGGTTCCCGTAGCACTAGGCGATCCAGTGCTGGTACCTGCATCAGAATTGGCATCTGTCGCAGGTGCTTCCGTAGACGAACCTGTGTCCGTCGAAGCATTAGAGCTGTCCGCAGAAGCGTCCGTTGTAGACTGATCTTGCGAAACCGAGCTATCGGTCGATTGTCCGCTATCAGTAGTGGAGGACCCCGGAGCGGTTTCGCTTGTCGTGCCCTCTGGTTGTGTTGCCGGTTCAGGAGTTCCTGTTGTGTTAGAGCAGGCAACCAAGCTGCCAGACAGGAGTAATGCGACAGTGGCAATGGAGAACCATTTTTTGTTCATGTTCATTCCCCTTTCATTCCTTGGCTTCGTGACCTTCTCGCTGTCACACTTATATCGTAACGGACAAAGATAACCATTCTGTAAGGAAAGTGGGAAAAAACGATGATCAAAATATGAAAAAAGTATGACCATGATCATTTTGTTCGGATCATGATCTTAGTTCTCCGGTTTAATCCTTGGAAGCCAAATCGTAAAAGTACTGCCCTTCCCAGGCGTGCTCTCCACTCTGCATTTGCCATCATGCAGCTCTACCAGCTCTTTTACAATAGCGAGTCCAAGCCCTGTCCCTTTATTGTTCTTGGAACGTCCCCGATCCACTTTGAAAAAACGTTCCCAGATACGATCCAGGTCATCTGCTGCAATTCCCATCCCTGTATCGATCACTTGAATCTGTACGTATTCCTCTTCCAGCGAAGCACGCATGCGAATTTCACCCGCAGCTGTAAACTTGAGTGCATTCTTCACCAGATTTTTCAGAATTTGCGCGATCCGGTCCTTATCGGCATAAATTCTCGGCAGCTCGTCCTCTACCTCTACTCCCATGCGAATCCCTTTTTCCTCTGCTTCTTGATGGAAGGAAAAAGCAACCCGATTCATGACATCTGCCACATCGACAGGGAACTTGGCCAGATTTACTTCGTTGTTCTCCAGCTTCATCAAGTCCATCAGGTCATCCACCAAACGGTTCACTTGCATCGTTTCGGTGTACATCACAGCGTAATACTTCTGTCGCGCCTCTTCTTCCTCTACCAAGCCGTCTTGCAACGCCTCAAGAAAACCTTGGATCGCGGTGAGAGGCGTACGCAATTCATGAGAGACATTCGCCAAAAAATCATTGCGCACTTGCTCCAGATGATGACGCTCCTGCTCTACCTTTTCCAGCTTCTGTGCCATCGTATTGATCGTTTGCGCCAAGTCGTTGATCTCGTCAGACGTATCGACCTGGACGCGCTCTGCGTAATTCCCTCGACCAATTTCAGCCGCTGTTCTCTCAATGGTTCGCAATGGGCGGGAGATTGACCATGACAAATACGAAACCATGATCGTAGAAAGAAGCACCCCAAACAATGTCGCCCACAGAATCGACTCGCGCATTTGACCAAAGGTTTTCTCAATTCCTTCAATCGGCGCGTGCAAAATAATTCCACCATAGACGTTTTCGCCCTCGCCCCACGGGACGGAGACTGACAACATCGGGTCATCCATACCTTCGATTTGCAGCTCGGTCACCGCACTTTTTCCGTTCAGCACGTTACCCGCGATGGAAACTGCCACGGACTTGCCTGTAAGCATCTCATCCTTCATCGAAGTCGCGACAATTTTTCCTTCCGTATCAAATAACCAGATGCGGGTATCAAATGACTCGTCCAGCATCGCCAGCTTGTCCAAGAGCCGTTTGTTTACTTCATTGCTGTTATGGATAGCGGCATTCACTTTTTTGGCCATCCGCAAAAGCTCTTCTTCTTTAGCGTTGTAAATATACTCTTTCGTAAAAAAGGAGAGAACGATCCCTGTAATCCCTAGCCCCACCAAAACGGTAGCCAAAAAGCTGACCAGCAGTCTGCGGTAGATACTTTTCGACATGCCTAGCATCAGTTATCCACCCCAAACTTGTAGCCGATCCCCCAAACCGTTTGAATGCATTCATAAGGGAGCTTATCTAAACGCTGTCTGATCTTTTTAATATGAACATCGATCGTTCGAACATCGCCAAAATAATCAAAGCCCCACACTTGTTCCAGCAATTGCTCCCGCGACCATACACTTCCCGGAGATTTGACGAGTTGAACAAGCAGATCAAACTCCTTCGGGCGAAAGCTCACCTTTTCCCCGGCAACGATCACTTCCCGTTTATCCAGATCAATCGTCAATTGATCAAAAGCAAAGGTCCGAAGCACTGCCTCATCTTCTACTTTTGGCTTTGGCTGCAATCTGCGCATAATCGCGCGGATACGAGCAACGATCTCACGTGGACTAAACGGCTTCGTTACGTAATCATCCGCTCCGAGCTCCAAGCCGAGCACACGATCAAACTCCTCATCCTTTGCCGTCAGCATAATAATCGGCGTATCCCACTTCTTACGGATTTCCCGGCATGCTTCAAAGCCGTCCAACTGCGGCATCATGACATCGAGAATGACCACATCCGGCTGTTCCTTTTCCATCATCTCAAGAGCTTCTCGTCCATCTGTTGCTGCGATGAGCTCGATTTGTTGTTTTTCAAAATAAAGGCGAATAATTTCGCGTACGTTTGGATCGTCATCGGCAACCAAGACTTTCATCGTGGACATAGCCAATAACCTCCCTTCTTTCCAAACGACATAAAATGAAACATGCCGTTCAGACAATTTACGTTTTTCCATGGTAACATACATCACCCGTGTTGTGGACGGATAGAAGTCCTATCCAGCTGGTAAAAGCAGGACAGAAATTGTTTGCGAAAATAAAAAAGCGAGTGGACCTAAAGCCCACTCGCTCTTATTCTTTACTTCGTTTCTCTTACAATCGGGACACTGCGTGTGAGGCTAGCCCACAACAACCCTAACAGTGCGCCTGCAAAAGCTGGCACCAGCCATCCAATTCCTACTTTGTACAGTGGCAATTGTTCCAGAATTGGTGTCAGCGAGTCGATAGACAATCCAAGCTGGGAAGCTCCATCCAACAGACTGATGACAGCCGTTGCCGTAATCGCGCCTACGTATACGGCACGATGTCCTTTGAACATCCGATCACAAAACGTCAGCAGCATCAGCACGATCGCCAGCGGATAAATCGCCATCAAGACAGGCACAGAGAAGGTAATCAACTGCGTCAAGCCTACGTTTGCTACCGCAGCACTGAACGCACACAGGATCACGGCCATTTTCTTGTAGGAGATGCTAGGAATACGACTCGAGAAAAATTGACTGCACGCTGTGACGAGCCCAACAGAAGTCGTAAGGCAAGCAAGCGTAACAGCTGCTCCCAGCAGGAGTGAGCCTAAAGGACCGAACAGTTGATGCACAACCCCGGTTAGGATCTGACCGCCGTTTTCCGATTTCGCAAACGAAACACTCGTCGCTCCTAAATAGCTGAGGGCAAGGTATACGAGTCCGAGTCCCGTAGCGGCGAGGATACCGGCTTTGATCGTGGACCACATCACTTTTTTGCGATCGATGATGCCTCTATCCTGAACAGCCGATGTTACTACCAGACCAAATACCATCGCAGCCAACGCATCTAGTGTCAGATAGCCTTCGATAAATCCTTTGAAGAATGCTGTATCCTGATAGGCGCCTGTCGGTTGTCCCACCTCACCCAAAGGAGAAATGAGTGATTTGACAAACATCAGACCAATGATGATCAAAAGAGCAGGTGTCAAGATTTTACCGATTCGATCCACCAGCTTGCTCGGGTTCAGACTCAACCAGAAGGTGATGGCAAAATAGACGATCGTGGTCACAAAAAGCGGTACCCAACTGCCTTTCATGGATTCAGGCAAATACGGCAACACGCCCATCTCAAAGGTTACTGTACCTGTCCGCGGAATCGCCATGAATGGACCAATCGACAGATAAACAATAAAGGTAAACACGACTGCAAACATCGGATGGACTCTTGACGCCATCGTCTGCAAATTACCACCAGCCAAGCCTACCGCAATGATTCCCAGTAAAGGCAGACCTACACCGGTAATCAAAAAGCCGAGCATCGCGATCCAAACATTATCTCCTGCAGCTTGTCCTAGAGCTGGCGGAAAAATCATGTTCCCTGCTCCAAAGAATAGGGCAAACAGCATCAAACCAATTGTAATTGTTTCTTTCGTTGAAAGTTCTTTCATATGAATCCTCTCAATATTATTTAGTGAAATAAAATTTTCATTAGTATAACTTGAAATTAACTCACTATTCAACCTTTAATTTTTTAAAATTATTGAACTTTTGTTAAAAATGAAAGTTTTTATAGGTCAAATACCTCTTTTCTCTTTATCGCTCCTACTGCTTCCCATACGTACAGACAATAGATACTGCGCCATGGAGCCCACTTTTCTCCTAGCTTGCGAATATCGTTTTCATTTGGCTTCGAATTCAATCCATAGAGGTGAACCATTCCATTTCGCAAACCGATGTCAGCAGCTGGCAACAAGTCTGGACGCCCCATCCCAAACATGAGCAGGCACTCCACTGTCCACCGTCCTATTCCTCGCAGCGAAGTGAGGTACGTAATGATTTCCTCGTCCTTCATTGTCCATAGTCTTTCCAAATCTACCGTTTCATTCACAATGGCACGGGCGAAATCGATAATATACTCTGCTTTTCGCTGACTAAATTGCAGAGTACGCAAATCCTCCACAGTCAATCTCGCTACCGCATCAGGAGTCGGAAAAGCGATGATGCCCTCGCCGTTTGGGTTTTCTACTGGGTCGCCTGCCAGTGTAACCAGCCTCTCGGTCAAATTGGCTGCAAAGGTCAGATTGATCTGCTGTCCGATAATCGTCTTGACCATGCATTGAAACAAATCAGTATCCAGCATAGGACGAAGACCTCGAAACCGCTCGGTCAGGATGGCGAGTTCCTTTTCCTCCCTCATCTGCTCGTAAATAACGGATAGATCCAAATCGGCACTAAAAGTACGGCGGATCATTTTTTCTAGCAGCTGTTGTTCTGTCGTGGACAAAATCGCCTGTGTCTCGTAGCGCAATGTGGGTTCTTCCAAACTGCCCACAAATTGCATATGGACCAGAACAGGCCGTAAGCCGATACGAAAGACGCGCTGTAGGCTATTTTTTTCTTTATTTACACGTATCTGCGTATCTGGATGTGTCTCAAGACGCCGAAGCAACCGGTCAAAAGAATATGGAGGAGTAAGCGAAATAATCGAATAATTCACAAGACTCTCACCTTTCCAGATAAAATAAAAACCTCCGGAGAATCCTCCGAAGGTGTCAAGTATACTTCGCAAAACTTATTTCGTAAACATTCCTTTGAGAACAAATTTTACGTTTGCCGGACTTTCTGCCAAACGACGCATGAAATATCCATACCAGTCGTTTCCGTACGGTACATAAACACGCATTTTATATCCTTCGCGAGCCAAGTCAATTTGGGACTGCGTACGAATACCAAACAACATTTGGAATTCAAACTGTGTGCGCGGGATGCTGTGTTCCTTTTCCAGCTTTTTCACAAAATCAATGATGTTGTCATCATGAGTTGCCACAGCAGCGTACCCGCCGTTCAACAGATGCTGCTTGATGATTTTTTTGTAGTTCTCATCTACATCTGGCTTGTTCGGGTAAGCGACTTCAGGAGACTCCTTGTAAGCTCCTTTTACGAGACGGAAGTTCACTTTTTTGTCCTTCAGGCTGTCGATATCGTCCGATGCTTTGTAGAGATATGCCTGAATAACGGTTCCGACGTTGTCGTACTCTTGCAGTAATTCGTTCAGAATCTCCATGGTCACGTGATTGTGTGCGTAGTCCTCCATGTCGATACGAACGAAAATGTTTCCGTTTTTCTTAGCCGAATCCAAAATGCGTCTCATGTTGTCCATGCAAAGCTCACGGCTGATATCCAGACCGAGCGAAGTCATTTTCAACGAAAGATTGCAATCGACACCGGATTGGTGGATCGCTTCCAGCGTTTTGATGCAATAGTCAGCAGACTCGTTTGCTTCCTCTACGCTGAACACGAATTCGCCTAGATGGTCCAGTGTGCAAACGAGACCTTGCTGGTTCAGTTTGCGAACGGCGCTGATTGCCTCCGCAATGGTTTGACCGGATACAAAGCGACTCGCTCCAAAGCGTAGACCCCACTTTTTCGCGGCAGAATTTAAGGTTTTGTTTTTGGATAAAAATAGAAAGAAATCCTTCATAGCTTGTTCCATCGTTGACTGTCTCCTCCTCAACGTACTCTGTCCACTTCTACTAGCATGAATCGTGCCAACTTATTCTCGTAAGCGCTATCGTGATGTCTATACGACATTTTCAACACATATGTACATTGCGTGTCTATTCTTGTACACTTCTGATTAGATGTACAACAGGGACGAGCCGTTTTCCTGTTAGTTTGGATAAGAGGTGACGATTTGAAACCGTTATTTTCGCTGGATAGTACGCTCTCTTCCTTTGCGATTCCGCTTCCACCTGATCTTGTCAAAATACGCGCAGGTGAAACTATAGGTGAATGGGTTGATAAAGAACGAAAGGGCAGAGTCGTCATCGTCTCTTCTACAACCACGCTCGAACAATCTATCAGCCACATTCTCGCTGGCCCAAGCGTTTCCAATCTGCCGACACTCGTCATCGTGGATGAACAAGGGACGCCGACAGGAATGGTCGAGCCATACCAGCTCATGAATGCCTTTGTCGTGTTGACCCAAAACCAGTCTGCCCTGCTCAGTACCTTGATGGATACGATGAGTGAGGCCGTCACTATCGTGGACTCCCGCAACGTTGTCCAACACTGGAATCGGGCAGCAGAAACTATTTATGAAATCGATCGCGAGCAAGTCGTCGGAACTTCTCTCGATGAGCACTTCGCGAGTGAATCGATCCGCCTGCTCGATGCGCTGCGTCAAGGGACATCCGTTCAACGTGTCTATCATATTCCTCGTCCTGATAGTCATGTACTCATTAATGCGGCACCGATTCGCCGCGAGGGTGAAATTATCGGTGCGATTTCTATTGAACAGGATATTACCGAGTTGGTTCGTCTCAATGAAGAATTAGCACATACGACGGCCCATCTCCACAATTTACAGCAAGAGATGAGTCGGTTTCAGGCAGCAGACGATCCTTTTTATGCGATCAAGGGGCATTCCGCCTCGATTCAATCCGCTATTGGTTCCGCAAAAAAAGTGGCGCAGACGGATGCGACTGTGCTGATTTATGGAGAAAGCGGCGTGGGGAAAGAGCTGTTTGCCAAAGCAATTCATCAGGCAAGTCGCCGACATGAGAAGCCTTTTATCGCGATCAACTGCGGTGCCATTCCTGCCGCTCTGTTCGAAAGTGAGCTGTTTGGTTATCAGGGCGGTGCTTTTACTGGAGCCGAGAAAAAAGGCAAGCCTGGCAAGCTGGAGCTAGCGCATGGCGGGACACTTTTCCTAGATGAAATTGGGGAGCTGCCGCTAGAGTTGCAGGGCAAGCTGCTTCGCGCCTTACAGGAACGACAGTTTTACCGCGTAGGCGGAACGGAGCCAATCACCGTCAACACACGGATCGTAGCGGCGACAAACAGACAGCTGGAGCAAATGGTTGCAGACGGTCGTTTTCGCGAGGACTTGTATTATCGGCTGAACGTCTTTTCTCTGGAAATCCCACCGCTTCGCGAACGACGCGAGGATTTGCCAGAGCTCGTGCAAATTTTCATTCATGAGTATTCGGTCGCCCATGATCACTCCGTACCACGCATCTCTCCCGAGGTCATGCAAGCGTTGTTCGAGTACAATTGGCCGGGGAACATCCGACAGCTTCGCAACGTCATCGAACGTCTGTCGATCCTGCAAGAAAACGGCGTTATTTTGCCTGAGCATCTGCCGTCTGTCATTCGCAGTCACGCAGAACCCACACACGTCTCTGTGCACACTCCGATTGGGGGAACGTATGCGCCGCCGACTCCGACACCGCCGTCTATCATACGTCCGTCTATTGCGTACTCTTCTCAACCTGTGAACGAAAAGGAGCGCATTCTGGCAGCGTTGGAGCGCACCTACGGTAACAAAAAGGCAGCAGCCGAGCTACTCGGCGTATCTCGCGGCACCCTTTACAATAAAATGAAGAAGTTCAATATAAACGAGGAGTCTTTCAAATGGGATTGATAACATGGTCCGATGATACGTATCAAATCCATTATGCTGGGGAAACGATTGTCCTTTTGCCGAAGGAATACGCCTTGTTTCAATTTCTGTACACATGGAAAAACCGGGCCTTTTCAAGAAGTGATCTGCTGGATCGCGTCTGGCCGCTGGAAGAACCGACAGACCGTACTGTCGACGATCACATTTACCGCTTGCGGAAAAAACTACAAAAGTGGTCGCATCTGCTCACGATTGATACGGTCCGAGGAGTCGGCTATCGGCTTACTCTAAAAGAGCAGCAATCGCCTAGTCCATCAGCATTAAACAGCGGTTTCTCCGAGAACATCCAGAAGATGCTAACCACTTACCACGGCATGGGTATGGGGGCCGCCTTGCAGACGCTCTATGCCAATCAACAAGTGCTTGGCTTCCAAATGGACTCTTTTTACGCTACCTATTTGCGGTTTGTTGTCGGTGACTTCAACTGGTTTGTCGAGGATCAAGCTTCACCTAAGTCAGAGAAACTGTTTTATTGGTTCCATTTGCACCATATGACAAAATTGGACTCACAAAAGACAATAGAAGTTTTTGAATGGGCAATGAGAAATCTGGAAAGCATGCCTGCTACTTTTCAGGATGAAATGAAAATCAATGCAGTCGGCGTATACGCTCATGCGAAGCAATGGGAGCGAGCCAAAAAACAGCTGTTACCCGCAAGAGAGGTTGTCGAACGAGTCAATTCACCCGGCTTCCAACTCTTTCTTCAATCGGAAGAAGCCTTCCTGTATCTACTGATGGGTCAGGTGAATAAAGCGGAGGAAGTGATTCAACGCTCAAATGACATCTTGCAGACACTCCCCATGCAGCGTGAGCTCGGAAGCTTCACCATTGCTCGCGGGCTTTGCTTGTACCATCGACAGGAGATCACCAAAGCGCGTCGCGTGGTCGACGAAGGCATTGAAGTCGTCCGTGCCACCAAGTTCGTCCCTCACCTGATTTATGCCATACAAAGTATTTTGTTGTTCTTCAGGAACTTCGGCTATGATGCAGAATGGGAGCGCAAATACCAGAAAATCTGGACGGAATTATCCGAAGAGTACAAGTTCGACTACTTGCAGAAAAAGATTCGTGCCATCATCTCATCAACTATCTGATATTCCTCTGACAAATCCCTTTTATCATCGAGTTAACAGATCGATGGAGGGATTTTTTTGTTAAAAGAAAATAGAACGTTTCGCACGCTGTTCATCTCTTACGGACTGTCTACGCTTGGCGATTGGTTTGATTTTATTGCGGTATCCATCCTGTTGGGGTTTGTATGGAAGGTTGATCCGATGACGATGGCCCTCCTGCCCGTTGCCTATGCAGCTCCAAGCATTTTGCTCGGGCAGTTTGCCGGGGTGCTTGCAGACCGCGTGAACAAGGTACGTATGATCATGACGATGAATATCATTCAGGCTGCTCTTACTCTACTCCTGCTTGCCATGCCTACTCCGTTCTGGTTCCTATTGGTCATTGCCCTGCGTTCAGGTGCCTCTGTCTTCAATGATCCAGCGCAGCAGACCTTGACGCGTCAAATCGTACCTGAGAATCAGTTGTTACAAGCCTCTGCTTTGAATGGAGCCGTATACCAGATGGGGAAATTGATCGGTCCACTTGCCGGAGGATTGGTAGCGGCCGTTTTTGCACCCGCCATTTGTCTGATGATTAATGCTTCGACATTCCTTCTCTCTACTGGATTTCTGTTCGCGATTCGTAAAGTGGAGGATACGTTGCCTACTACATCCGCAGAAGAACAGACTCTCCCTTACCGTCAAGCATGGCAAGAGGGATGGCGGATCTTTTTGCAAAACCGTGTCCTGTTGTTCAGCACGATCTTCGCAACCATTACCTCGTTGGCGATTCAGTTGGCAGATACACAGTTTCCCGTGATCTTCCGCGAGAAGCTGCCCGACAATCCGGAAATGCTCGGGTTTACAGTCAGTGTCATTGGATTAGGCGCACTTGTCACCGTCACCTTACTACATCGCTTAAAAGAGATTCGTTCCTATGGGTGGGTGCTGGGCGGTGGCGTTTTGCTCATTGGAATTAGTTTTTCGTGGATTGGATTATTCCAGCCGGGTGATGGCATGTATTGGCTGCTGATTCCCGCTATATTGGCTGGAGTCGGAACAGGTCTGACTTCAGTCGGCGCCAATTATCTGGTACAAAAAGAAAGCCCCCCGCAAGCACTGGGCCGCGTGAGGGGAATTATCGATTCATTGACGAGTGCCACTTTCATTATTGCTCCGTTGCTCGGTGGCGTCATTATGACCATCTGGGGTCCAAATACTGCTTTTTTATGGGTCGGAGTGTTAATCGCTGCAATTGGCGGAGGCGCTGTCCTCTTACAACGTTGGATTTGGGGGAAACGAACAAAAGACGTGGCTGTCGCTACCGCTACGGCTGGATCGGAACGAGTCGGATAATTTTATCGTCCCCTTCTCTCGGATCTCCACGACCATCGCGGTTGTTGGTCAACAAATAGAGTGTGCCATCTTTTCCTTCGACCACATCGCGTAATCGTCCGAACTCGTCTTGGAACAAAGTAGCAGTCTCCAATACCGTATCAGGTCGAGTAGCGTCTAAGCTAATTTTTTGAAGCTGCTTACCCCTGAGGTTCGCTACCAGTAGTTGTCCTTTCCACGGCCCTTTAGATACAAACGTCATGCCAGAAGGAGCCCATGTCGTATCACCGCTTTGCAGGAGGGGGGTTTTCATCCCCTCTTTTTGCTGTTCACCGAAAATGACCGGCCAGCCGTAATTTGCGCCCGGCTCGATCCGATTGATCTCATCATGTGCAATCTGGCCGTGCTCCGAGCTGTAGAGTATTCCGGTATCCGGATACCATGCGATGCCTTGCGGGTTGCGATGTCCATAGCTGTATACAGGTGAGCCGGAAAAAGGATTGTCGACAGGAATGGTTCCATCCAGATTGATGCGCAAAATTTTTCCGGCGAGACTTGCCCGATCTTGCGCAAGCATCGGCTCATGCGAATCGCCTGTCGTAATATAGAGACGCTGATCCGGACCAATTTTGATCCGTCCTCCGTTGTGGATCGAGCTTCCCGGGATTTTGTCGAGGAGTACCTTATCAATCTGTGCTGCATAGTTTACTTCTCGCAGTCGCAGGACACGATTGAAAGTAGCCTCTCCCTCTTTGTAAGTATGGTAAACGTACAAGTAGTGGTTATTCACAAAATCGGGATCGAGCACAAGGCCCAACAGCCCGCCTTCTCCCTCGCTTATGAACGGGGCAGGAAATGAGATGAGCGGTTCCGGAAGCAGCTTGCCCGACTGAATCACTCGCACTCTTCCTGGTCGCTCTGTGAAAAAGATCCGACCATCCGCGGCTATATCCATAGCCCAAGGCACATCCAATTGATCAGCGAATACCTCCATCCGATATGGAAGAGACTGTTGAGTTGGCTGCGATTCTGTTGCAGGATTCGCTTCACAAGCCACAACCGGCATACTCAAGATCAAGGTAAGCACACACACCATCCATTTTTTCCACATCTCACGTTTCCTCCCTGTGCGATTTGTCCAGTAGGAACCAGGAAGCATTTTAGACAAAGTTTCGCTAATGTACGCTTATGTTCCTTTTTCGCAGTGCAAAAAATCTTGGATTCCCCCCAGCAGTTGTGCCGGGGCAGAAGCCCGGTGACATGTTTTCCAGTCGCCTGTATCCTCTCTTCGTTCGGGCGGTCTCCTTCCAAACATATCACCGTGCTCCCACAGCTGAGGTGGACGTCCAGTTTTTAGATCGTTTGCTTGGTTAGCCATGAAGTCTTGTCCGCTTTTTCTTTGCAAGTTCATCTCTTTGATGCCTTTTCAAATGCGACTTAAGCCGCGTAGGAAGAAGCGGATTTCCAGCCCTAGCGCCTCTGGAGCCCTACTTAGCGAAGGAATGAATGACGGGGGTTTTCAGCCTCAACCTCTGAAAATTCATCCTCGAACCTCTACTTTTGAGGCGCTCCCGACATTCATTCCGTAGCGGACAGCCCCCGCCTCCCGGCAGGGCGTAGGCCGAAGCGTAGGCTGGAAATCCGCTTCTTCCGCTCACAACAGCCCCTCAAAAGGCAAAAAAAAAATTGGTCCCCATTGAACCAATTCACGAAAAGACCTACTCGATATTCACTTGTCTTCGTTCCTCGATTTGCCGATGCAAAATGTACTTTCGCAAATTGTGAAAATGACGTGCATTGATTCCTTTGATCGTACAGCCGTAAAAACAGTTCGGACCCTCTATTCGTTCATGAATGATAACCAGGTCTGTTTTCACTACCCCATCCGGGCGATTGCGACCATACAATTCGAAGGAAAAGACAATTTGCTGATCCGCAGGAATCTGTTTGTCTGAGCGGAATGCCAAGCCTCCCAGACTCAAATTCACCAAGTATACCATTTGACTATAAACGGAAAAAAATGAGTCTGGCTCCTGCGTCGGATACTGGATCCATCCCTTAACCTCCATGTCGAAACGGGGATAGCGTCTGCGCTGTTCCCGAAACTCAGTAGCTGTTGGAGAGTGGAACAAAAACAAGCGATTTTTGTCTTTAGCCACGACTACGGCTTCAAACGTATTGATCGTTTCATAATCAGCCGTCAATAGACAAGGGATCTGATCCCCTACAGTGACATCAAATGGGCTGGGAAATACGGCTTCGATCAAGTCCCCTTCTTCATAGGTAACATGACCTTCTATCACTCGATTCCCTTTTCTAATTTGTATTATGCTTTCCATCTGCGTTCTCCACCACTTCGCACAAATATATTACCGGGATTTCCGAAATCTTTACCTGGATGCTTTTCGCGGAAAATAAGGTATAATGGGAACATTGACAGATAGGAGGTTACAGACCGATGAATCGTTATCAATTGGTAACACTGGCTTTGGCATTTTTGGTAACCGCCTGTCTCATCGGAGTTGGCATTGCCATTGGGGAAAAAAGCCCCCTCGGTATCCTTGGCTGTATCGTTGTTGCCTTCTCGTTGATGGGATTTGGCTTTTCGTACAAGCGCAAGCATATGCGCTAACCTCTTCTCCGTTATCGCCGTACAAGCAAACTGTTCACATAAAATAGGACAGAGGGCAAGCCCTTAGCCTGCTTCAGCAGTTGTCTAGCGATAGTATAAATGTGTGGCTGGCTCCGATTTACCTTGCGATCCGCGAGATAAAACGCGACTAGCCCGTCCACGATCATACGGTGAAATGCAGGATTTGGCAAGCGTTTAACGCTTGCCTTTGCTTGTTCTATGAAAAGCTTTAAGCGTTCAGTCGCTATCCGTTCCGAATCGTAATAGCTCACGAAGTTTAAATCTCCACCCATTTTATCTTCTTCCAGGTCAATTAAATAGTCTAATAAAATATGTAACCCGCACAGCCACGGAAAGTAAGCTTCACTTACCGTTTGAATTTGTTCTTCCCCTACATCTGGATCAGTCGCCAAGCAAAAAAGAGCGAATATCCCGATGGTCGAGCCTGTAACAGCCGCAAATTCTTGCCAGTGCAAATCGTGATAGCGTTCTTTGTACTGATCCCACCACGTCAACAAGTGATCCTCGCGCAAATGGGGAGCAATGTGCTTGTATACTTGTAAATCACTATACAAACAAGAAAACTCGAGTATCTTTGTCTGGATTTTTTCATAGGCTGGCAATTGTGCGACATGCTGTTGACAGGTCTGAACCAGCCCAGCCAAAAAGCCGCCGTCATCCTTATCCTCACGGTACAAATAATAATCTCGCAAGGGCGCGCCTGGTGTCAGTGCATCCTGCATCGACACGTGAAGCTGACGGAAGTCTTGCGGGTCTAGTGACGTGCTGCGATCACACAGATTATCTAAGTAGTCACTGATTGTTTGGTAGGCGACAATCAGCGGAACAATTGTCTCCACATACGGGATGACCTGTGCTGCATAAACACATCCCCCTTGGCAGTGAAACTTTTTGGAGTTCATGCTGTCTTGTGCCTGTTTTCTCAGCTCGGGATTAGGAATCGCCTGTGCTCTTTTGTACCAGGCCGCAAACTCTCGCTCCAGAACAGGTTGTACATGACGATAGACTCGGTAAAGTAGCTGCCATGGATTACGTAGTTCGCTCACTTATTTCCCTCCCAAAACAAATGTAAAACGGAGGCGTTCCCAAGCTTTTACCAGCTTACATCGAAGCCCTCGCTCATGACCAATAGAAATATCTTATCACATTTGGATGCCCACTCCAAAAGTCAGCCCTGAAATACACCAATTCGCCTTTTTGACTCCATATAGAGTACAAAAATAAACTTTTTCGTATTGATACGAGTAGAAGAGATCGTCATTTCCATCTGACTCTCCAGCTCCAGCATGCGTTTTCGCACCTCAGTAAAATCGAAGAGCGTGGTCGCGTAGCTCTCGAATTTGGGATTACTGTAATCGGTTAGCCCCAGAGAAGCCAGATGGGTTAATGCCTGATAGATGGCTCTGCGAACTCGCTGCTCAGCGGCCTTTGTTTCCTTTTGGATCAGGACAGTCACTCCCTTTCCCAGCTTGCGGGCAGCAATCGCCCAAAAAATATCGCGTAAAGGTGGGAGATTCACTTCCCCATCCCTTTCCTTCTCCCAGCGATACAGCCACTCCATCATGTCGAGTAAATCTTTGCTGCCTTTTTGGCTAATCATCCCCAGTTCAGTTAAGAGAAACCGTGCGGAAGACAAGATGCCCTTTTCAGGATACGATGCTTCTTTGGCAAGAGCTGCTGTCACGTTCATACTGCCGGACAAGACGGAAAGTGACCGCTGAATACCCTCGATGGATTGCTGCAGCAAAACGCGTTCCCGTACCTTTTGCAGAACACTGATGACCTCCAGTCGATTCACTGGTTTGGTCACGTAGTATTCGATCCCTGTCGCATACGCCTCAGCGATCATCTCCTTCGTTTCGATTTGCGAGATCATGACAATTTTGCCTGTAAAACGCCTCAACTGGCGCACTGTTTCAATACCATCTCGATTCGGCATCAAAAGATCAATCAACAAGATGTCTACTTGCTTCCAATTCAAAAAATCGTGGTCAATTTGTGAGCCATCCTCTGCTTCCCCACATACCTCTCCCAAATCAGCATCCTCAATCATTTGGCCGAGCATGAATCGAATCCCAGGATCGTCGTCCACGATGAAGTAGCGCATTAGGTCACCCTTTCAGAATCAGAGTTGCGATTGGCAGGCGAATGCAAAATTGTGTTGTTTGTCCACATGAGTCCTCGGCTAAATCAATCATTCCTTGGAGACTGTCTGTCACTTCCTTGACGTATGATAGCCCAATCCCCGTGGAAGGCCTGCCTGATACGTCGTATTTGGTAGTGAATCCAGGCATGAACAAGAGCTCCTTGTCCTTTACCACAATACCTGGCCCATCATCGGTTACAACAAAATGAATCCACTCCCGACTCTCGTCAATCGAAGCAACGATCGATACCATCCCCCGGTCGCGGATGGCTTCGACACTGTTACCGACCAGATTGTTGATGAGTGAGAGTGTCGTGTAAATGTGGCAAGCGAGATACGGCACCTCCACATTCGTTTCAAACTGAATGTCCTTCTCCAACAGTCTCGCGTACTTTCGTTGGCCCTGAACAATGATCGCTATCAATTCGCCCAATGGCATATAGTCTCGCTCTTTCTCGTCAGAAATCAGCTTGGAGAGGCCTGCATATATGCGTTGATTGTCCTTTTTCACTTCATGCACTTGTCCGGCAAGGGACAGCAGCCGCTTCGCGTATCGCTTGCTCTTCCCATCCTGGTGTTCCACCTCGTCCATCTCGCGATACAGCTCATAGCAGCTGCGCGTGATATCCTCAACCTGATGCAATGTCTTTTTTAGAAGAACAGATTCCTCATACAAATTGGAGATGAGCATCAACATCTGCTCGTTTCGATTGCGCTGTTGCTTTTCCATCCATTTCGCCTGACGCAGCTGAATCATATTGAAAAAACTAAGGACAAAAAAACTGCGTATCAATGCAATGACAGCAATCGGCCCTACTACCTCCAGCTGAAAGACTCCCTCCCAGGACACAGCACGAAAGGACAGCTCTACCAAATTGGCTGCTATTTCTGCGCCTGTCCCCAACATTCCCACCAAAAGCGGTCGATGATGTAGTGTATTAACGCGAAAGAGTGAGAAAAGACAAGCAAAGGTAGCGTAATAGTAAAATGCGGGGAAGTGCATCTGAAGAGAAGACAGAAACGAAAAGACATCTTCATGCAAGAAATCCAAGACTATTCGAAATAGAACAACAATTAACCCTGTTACTATCCCTGCCAAAAAAGAAGGACGTAGCCACAATAAAAAAAAGAAAAAAGCTGTTGTACCAAAGCTAATGCGAAAATCATCTTGAAACGGGTGAAATTTGAGCTCCCCGGCAATCGGGACAGCAATGAGCATAAGCAGCAGGATCGAAATGGTCTCTCTCATAAAATGTTGCCCGCACTTCCTCATATGAAATTGTTAAAAAAATCGTTAACGTTTATTTCTTAGTTTACTATATTTTTCTATAGGATTTTGTAGTTTTTTATAGACCTCCCCTTACAATGCCAAAGAAAGTCGTATAAACAGAACATTTAGAATAGGGGGAATTATATTGAGTAAGCGTCATTTTCTTCTCTCGCTCACACTGCTTCTGTCCATGTCTCTCATGACAGCATGTGGTGGCGGCAACTCTACACAAGGAGGTGCAGGCAGCTCCAGTTCAGGAGGAAGCGCCGATCCCTCCCAACTAATTATTGCAACAGGCGGTACAGGCGGCACTTATTTCCCACTCGGTGGTGGAATGGCTGACCATATCACGAAAAACGCTGGCATCACTGCTACAGCACAAGCCACAGGCGCTTCAGCTGAAAATATTCGCCTCATTCGCGATAAAAAGGCAGACATCGCCTTCACGCAAAACGACATTGCCGAGTATGCGTCTAAGGGAGCGAACATGTTCCAACAAGACGGTAAAATTGATTCCTTCCAAGCATTGGGCGCTCTCTATGATGAGACCATCCAAATCGTCGTCTCTGCTGACAGCAATATTAAAAGCGTTGCCGATTTGAAAGATAAGCGCGTATCCGTAGGCGCTCCGGGAAGCGGCACAGAAGTGAACGCTCAGCAAATCTTAGAAGCATATGGGATGACCTTTGAAGATACCAAGCTCCAGCGCCTCTCGTTTGCTGACTCCGCCAAAGCCATTCAGGACGGTAACTTGGATGCTGCCTTCCAAACTGCAGGTACGCCTACCGCGGCAATCACGGAGTTGGCAGCGACAACTGGCGTTAAAATCATTCCAATTGAGGCGGACAAAATCGATGCAATCATCGCCAAATACCCTTACTACGTGAAAACAACGGTCCCTGCCAATACGTACCAAACCGTTCCGGAAGAAGTGACAACCGTCTCCGTCAAATCAATGCTTTTGATTCGCTCTGATCTCAGTGAAGACCTCGTGTACAAAGTAACAAAGGCGATCTTTGAGAATAGCGACAAGCTCGGTCACGCCAAAGCCAAGGAAATCAAGCTGGAGAACGTGAAGAACGGCGTCAGCATCCCTGTTCACCCGGGTGCCCAAAAGTACTTTGACGAAAAAGGCGTGAAGTAAAGCCAGATGGTTTTTATCCAGGCAGTAACAAAGGGAAAAGGGCGGACGTTGTTCCGCCTTTTCTCCTTCTCTCTTCTCGTCATTGTCATTTATGCAGGTATCTCCACTCCGCTGATTCCCGCACTGGTTATCCGGGATACACGCTCGAATCAAGTAGTTTGGAGTGCCAATATCCAGGATGAAGCAGCCTTTGGCATCCGCTGGACTCATTCCATTCATCTCTCCACAATCGAGGAGCAATACCGGATTGTAGATGGTCAAATTATTTTGTCAGAGATGAGCTTTCACGACTACGGTATCGGCATGGAAAATGAATTGGCTCCTGGCGAGGAGCTGATTCTGGCCGATGGACAATTCCACATTCGCAATATGCAGCGCTCTTTTCCTGCCCTACGGCTATTTATCGGGCAAGTACGGGCTAATCATACGTTGCTTTTCGCTGGACAGGACATTCCGTTGAGCTTGATCGACAAGCCGGGAGAAGCCATCACGATTCAGGCAGAAAAGCGATCCATTCTGAGCGAGTTAGGAGGTTACTAGATGAGTACAACAACGAATATGAACCAGCAAGAGATGGATAAGCTGATCGCGCAATACGACAAGGAATCAGCCACACGCCAACTCGCGGGTCCCATGAAGTGGATCTCTTTTGGTCTACTTGTCCTCTTCTCCCTGTACCAGTTATCCAGCACGCTTTTCTTCACGCTGCCTCCCCAGATTCATCGTCCGATCCACTTGGCCTTCGGACTGGCACTTGTTTATCTGTTATATGCGGGGACATCCAAAGGCAACCATAACAAAATCGGAATCGTGAACATGATTCTCGCCTTGTTAGGTGTCTTCGTATCATTGTATTGGGTCATTGACTACGAAGGACTCGTGATCCGAACAGGTAACTATACGACGATGGATATGGTGGTCGGAGGTATTGCCACCGTGCTCGTCCTAGAGGCTGCACGTCGAGTCGTCGGAATCCCAATCGCTCTAATCGCCACTATTTTTCTTTTATACACCTACTTCGGACCTTACATGCCGGGCTTTTTGGAGCATCGCGGCAGTGATGTCGAGCGGATTATCGGGCACAGCTATTACACACTTGAGGGTATTCTCGGTACTCCGCTCGCTGTTTCCTCTACCTTTATCTTTTTGTTTGTGCTGTTTGGCGCCTTTCTCGAAAAAACAGGGGTCGGTGATTATTTTAACGATTTGTCGCTGGTCATTGCAGGTAGACGAATCGGTGGTCCTGCGAAGGTGGCCGTTTTTTCCAGCGCCCTGCAAGGGACGATTAGCGGCAGCTCTGTTGCCAATGTAGTTACCTCCGGTGCTTTTACCATCCCGATGATGAAACGGCTCGGCTATCGTTCCGAATTTGCCGCGGCGGTGGAGGCCTCGTCCTCTACTGGTGGACAAATCATGCCGCCTGTCATGGGGGCTGCTGCCTTTTTGATGGCGGAGTTCATCGGCGTTCCTTACTTGGAAATCGCCAAATCTGCGATTCTTCCTGCGATTTTATTTTTCGTAGGCATCTGGATTATGACGCATTTCGAAGCAAAACGACTCGGGTTGCGCGGACTCTCGAAGGAAGAATTGCCGAACAAAAAAGAAGTTTTGAAAAAAATGTACTTGCTCCTCCCCATCGTGATCATTATTACAGCCTTGATGATGAACATATCGGCCGAGCGCGCCGCGATTATCGGCATCGTCTCCACCATTATCGTGGGCGCCTTCCGCAAAGAAACCCGCATGTCTATTGCTGATATTTTAGAAGCACTTGCCTCAGGTGCCAGAATGGCTCTCGGTGTCGTGGCCGCAACTGCGTGTGCCGGAATCATCGTCGGTACGATTACGTTGACTGGGATCGGATTGAAGCTGGCAAACGGTTTGATTGACCTGGCTGGCGGTCAGCTTTTCCTTACGCTGTTCTTCACGATGATCGCATCGCTTATCTTGGGCATGGGAACACCTACGACAGCGAACTACATTATCACTTCTACCATCGCTGCCCCGGCACTCATTCAATTGGGGGTACCAGATATCGCTGCGCACATGTTTACGTTCTACTTCGGAATCGTTGCAGACATCACGCCACCGGTTGCGCTTGCTGCCTTCGCCGCATCAGGCATTGCCAAGTCAAAACCAATCCGGACAGGCGTAGAATCAACACGGCTATCAATCGCGGCTTTTATGGCTCCCTATATTTTCGTCATCTCACCAGCCTTGCTGCTGATTAATACCACCTTGCTGGAATCGTTTTGGGTCATGCTTACTTCAACGCTTGGGATGATCGGAGTGGGAGCAGGGTTAATCGGCTTCTGGATGTCCAAACTAAACGTTTTGGAGCGTATCCTCGCGGTTGCAGGTGGTGTTCTTGCGGTCATCCCTGGAATCGAAACGGATATCGCTGGTTTTATTTTGCTGGGGCTCGTTTTTTCCTTGTCGTATTACAAAGCACGTAAGCAAAAACAATCTGTACAAACGACGATGTAAGAAAACAAGTAAAAACCCTCCCAAGCATTCGTTTCCTGTTACCAGGAAGCACTCTTGCCTAGGAGGGTTTTCTTCGTTTATTCTTCTTGTCCGTCTCGAATGATTTTGGTCCAGCCGTCTACTTGCTCCACGCGGCGTTCCTTCATCAGCTTGCCAAGTGCTCGCTTGAAGCTGGACTTGCTCATTTGGAATTTTTCTCGGATGACATCCGCTTCCGTCGAATCGGTATAAGGCATAGCCCCGTCACGATTGATCAAATAGCGCAACAGCTTGTCCGCATCTTCGCCATACTGTACTTCCTTGCGCTCTTTCATGGAACCGTTCAGACGACCATCCTCACGTACAAAGCTAATGCGGCAGCGCACCGTTTGTCCGAGGCGCAGACGCCCCACCATTTCATCACGATGAATGAAAAGGATATGCTCGTCCTCCGTCAACAGGAATGCACCTGCTTGAATCACTTTGTAGACCGTACCCTCGACAGATTTGTTTTTCATACTCTCATCTGCCATAGCTGCGATCTTGACGATTTCGTTTTCAGTGACCGGCTTGGCCAAGAGTCTGCCGAGCTTGTCTTGTTTCAGCGCTACTAGCATTTGATCCTTGGGACGCGGCCATTCATCGCTATGCTTGGGCAGGTCATCGATGAACAAGAGCAGATCCTTGTTAATACCGTTGTCCAGGAATACACCCATGCGCGGAGAAATGTCCACTACTTCCAGCCAGCCGTACTCACCCATGCCGACATGAGGCATGTCCATGGTCGCAGCCAGTCGGTTCTCGTGATCATGGTACAAAAATACTTCGACCTCATCATCGATATGTAAACGTTCGTGCGCTTCATTGGCATGAAGAAACACTTCATCTTTGCCATCGCTCAAAAAATAGCCGATTTCCGTTTTTCGCGCTACCGTCATGGTAAGCGTCATACCTGCCGCCAAATTGCTGTTCTGAATGATTTGGGGCTCACGCTTTTCACGCATTTGTTTTTTGTACATATGTATTTTTTCCTCGCTCTCTACCATTGTGCACACTAACTATACCCATCCCCCGCAAGAAAATACCACAACTTTTTTCTAACAAAATAACGATGCGCAACGAAATAGGAAAGTCTTCCTTTCACCGACATACATATGACAGTAAGACTGGCTTGGCCCTACCTTTTCAAGACTGGAGTGACTCTTGCCTATGCTGTTGTTGCTTGAACATATTTTTCTCGGCATTGTACAAGGCTTGACTGAATTTTTACCGATATCAAGCACGGGTCATCTCGTCCTGTTTCGCAAAATGTTTGGTATGCAGGAGGTCGGGCTTTTATTTGACACGATGCTTCATTTCGGTACGCTGATCGCTGTCGTTATCGTCTTTTGGCCACAGGTTCGTTATATCATCATGAATCCAATGAGCAAGCTGACAAAACTGTTAGTCGTAGGTACGATCCCTACAGCAGTGATCGGACTCGCCTTTGAAGATTATTTTGAAGAAATCTCGCAGACAGGCATTACAATCGGGTGGGAATTTCTTGCGACAGGAGCAATCCTCTGGGCCGTGGAGTCCATGCGCCGTGGAAATCGGAGATTCGAAGAAATCAACTACACGGACGCCCTCATCATCGGGACACTGCAAGGTGCTGCGATCCTGCCTGCTATTTCCCGCTCAGGACTGACGATTGCTGGCGCTCTCATGCGTGGAATAGACCGTGCTGATGCTGCGCGCTTTTCGTTTTTAATATCCTTGCCCGCAATTCTCGGTGCTTGTGTCTTGCAAACAGCCAAGCTCGTAGAAACACCGCTTGAAACAGCTTTATTAATCCCAATGTTCGTGGGCACTATGTTTGCCGGGCTAGCTGGATATGTAGCCATTCGCTGGATGCTTACAATCATCAGTACAGGCTCGATGAAGGGCTTCGCCATCTACGTCTGGGTATTGGGTGGGTTAATATTACTCATGCAACTCTTGGGTTGGTAATGCGAAAAAAGCCGGCTGCTTGCTCGCCGGCTTTCATCTGCTTTCTTCCTTGTCTGGATAACGGCTGGCAATTAATTTGCCTACCAATAAAATAATGCCGTAGAACGCTGTTGCCAAAAGCGAGGTAGCTAGCCATGTTGCCGTCCCCAGCACCAGATAGAGCGCAGCATGAGCTACAAAGATACCTACCAGCCACACCATAATGTTCATTCGATTAAAAAACGTCATCAAACTACGCAATTGCCTCGCACCTCCACCATTCCATTTACTACTGTTATAGCCGATGAAACGGTGTTTTATCCCCTTACCGCTCTCCAAGATCAGGATGAGGCACAATAACCGCAAAGCCTGCTCGCTCCAAAATTTCTGCCAGTACTGAAAGAGGCGTGTCGGCAACCTCTCTGTACATTTTCGGCGTATGCAGATGGATCGCATCAGGAAAGTCTTCACTTAGATGCGTTCGCAATTTTTTCCCGCTGTCATCTTCATCGGTAAATAGGTATACCTCATCTGCATCTTCCGTTTGGGCGAGCAACTTCTCCCCTTTTTCCAAGCTGTAGGAACCGTATGTACAAAGAATGGTGACAGGCTCAGCCAGCACACGAAGCAAGCGTTCTTTGTCTGTCTTTCCCTCCACGATCATGACACACCCTGCCATCCGCTCCCACCCTCTCTGACGCACGCGTGTTTTTTATAGTATACCTCAACATCCAGCTAGGAAAATGAGGATGACTACTCCCAATCGAAACAAGACATCTTAAGGAAGCATCCATCACAAACAGGGGGTCGTACCATGTCCAAATTCAAAAGCGCCAAAAACTTGAATCAAAAAGGCTTGGCTGTTGCAGGGCTTACCAGCAGTACGGTTGCGGATGATACACATACCGAAAACAACCAAGGTTCATCCCAGCAGCAACACCAAAATAATCAAGACATGCGCAACCAGCAGTAAGGCAACCGATTGTCATCTTTACTTTCCCTCTTCGCCTTGCTACGCTATGGTCAAATTCATTTTATCGCAGTCAGCAGGACGGAGAGGGTCAACGTGGATTCATCCCCATCTTTATGGAAAAACAGTTCGTTCCTCAAACTTTGGCTTGCGCAAATGACGGCAAGCATCGGTGATCAATGCTACAGCTTCGCATTACTCTGGTATTTGCTGCAAGCAACCAAATCGGGTACGGCGCTCAGCCTGCTCGCAATCCCGGAAATGGTGGCGGGTCTCATGTTTTACCTCGTCGGCGGAGTCATGGCTGACCGGTACAGCCCACGAATGCTCATGGTGGGAGCGGATGTTGCACGAATTCTTGTCGCAATCATGGTTGGCATCCTGGTCTATATGGGCGTGGAAGAGTTTGCTTTTTTTCTGGCAGCCCAATTCTTGTTGGGGTTGTTCTCCAGTCTATTTCAGCCAGCGCGAACCGTTGCACTCAAATCAGTGGTCCCCCAAGAGCAACTAGCGCGAGCAAATGCCATCTTGGACACAACTTTCCGAACGATTCGGATTATTGCGCCAATGTCAATTGGACTGGTCGCTTCCATCATACCTCTGTCTACTTTGTTTTTTGTGAACGCAGGCAGCTATTTCATTTCCGTCTTGTTTCTTTATGCCATTCGTATTTCGTTGACCGATCAACAACGCGTATCTACTACGAAAATGACACCCAGCCAGTACGCCCGGGATATTACCTCAGGTTTACAGGAGCTAAAACAAAATCGTGCTTTGTTCTTGATTCTTCTCTTTAGCAATATGGGCTTTCTCGTTTGGCAGGTCACTTACACAGTCGGCTTCCCGTTTATAGCCGAACGCATGCAGCAAGGAAACGGAAGTACATTAGCTGTCTTGTTGGGCTTTTACGGGATCGGGAACTTGCTAGGAAGCCTGTACATGGCTCGATCGTTCTACACTCGCTATTTGTTTGTGATTATGGTTGGATGGGCTTTTCAGGCAGTCGGATTCCTGTTGCTTACGGCAGGAGGTACCGCTCACTGGATTGCCTTCCTCGGAGCAGCCGTGGCAGGGATCGGCGGGCCGCTCATTGGTATCCCGACCGTGACTGCCATTCAAATTAAAGCGTCCAGCAACAGTACAGGCAAAATTTTTGCGATCAATATGCTCATGTTCACCTTCTTTTGCACATTGTCCAGCAGCCTCGGTGCAATCTGGATGGGCAAATGGCCTGTCGAGCAGCTTTTCCTCGTCAGTGGATTATTCCTCGCTGCCATGAGCTTCGCAGGCTTCCTGATAGAAAAACGAAAAACAACCGCACAACATCAATCCTCCTCTGTTTAAGTAACTTTTTACTGCCAAAAAAGCCGGTTTTTCCTCCTTAGGAATCACCGGCTTTTTCAGTACGGATTTAAGGTATTTCAACTGGCTGTTGTTGTGTCACACAATGAATCATCCCGCCATATTTATAAAGCTCTCTTACATCAATGCCAATCACTTTACGGTCAGGGTATAGTTTTTGGATGATATCGTTTGCGACTTTGTCATTCGGATCATCATAATTCGGAACTAATACAACGGTATTCCCAATATAAAAATTGATATAGGAACCTTTGTATCCCAGGTCCTTTCCATTCTCTAAAACGACATTGTGTTTCGTTATTGGTAAATACTCATACTGATACGCCTTTCCAAAGGCATTCTTTGCATGCAGTAATGTTTTTCTATCCTTATTCGGGACACCCCATTCTTCCAAATCATGTTCATTCATCGTAATGATGGTTGACTTATCATAAAATTTTGCAATACCATCAATGTGAAAATCTGTAATGTCCTGACCAGGCACACCATCTAACCAAATAAAGTTCGTAGCACCAAGATACTCTTTTATATATTCCTCAACTTCTGCCTCTGAAAATTGGGGATTTCTATTCTTATTCGTGACAGCACTGCGTGTCGATAAAAATGTACCATTCCCATCCAGTTCAAATGCTCCACCTTCAAGTACAAGATCATTCAAATCAATTCTTTCCATTCCTGATTGCTTGCTTAGCTTGCTTGAAAGTAATGCATCTTTTTTATACGGCGTTTTCTTCCCCCATCCATTAAATCCCCAGTCCATCATTTTCAAGTTCTTATCCTTGTCGTATACAAAGATGGGGGCAGTATCTCTTGCCCAAACATCGTCCGTAGGAGCAATATAGAAGTCAATGTTATCCATATGGATACCTTCCTCGTACAGAAGGTCATAAATATAGTCCTTTTCGTATTGATCATAGGCGACAATATGGACATTTTCCCCTTCACTTAAGGCATCTGTCATCTCGATCCAAATGGACTCAACCTCTTCTTGATAACCTTTCCCATACGTAAAGTTATGCGGCCATAGTAACCACGTACCTTCATGCTTGCTTTTTTCATCAGGCATGGTGTACTTGCCTACGAATTGTTTTTCCACACCTTGACTCTCCTCCGCTTTACTTGGCATACACCCTATTAAAATCCCAGCCGTTAATACAACCCCTGAGCACAGTACCATTACCTTATTCATTTCATCATCCCCTCATGTCCTGAAAGCTATCTTGCAGAAGTAGAATAAGCTTTGACATAGTGTCAAGGTCAAGCTGTTACTATTTGGCTTTTTTCATGACCGGAAAGGAGATTTGCGTCACATATTCTTCGACAGGACAGTCACATTCTGTGCCTTTCAAGTAGGTTTCGTAAGGCGGACCTTCCAAGCAGTAGCCGTTGCTATCTGTCCACTCTTCAAGTGCCATATGGGCGTATCCGATATCGTCATAACTTCCGAAATGCAAAGTAGTCGCAACAAACTGTTCGGGGAGTTGTTTGATTTGCCATTCGCTTGATGAATCAACCTTGTTCCCATTCATGATCGGGATCATCAACTCCATATCGCTGTGGTCAGGGGCGAATTCTTCATCGAAAAACACAACAGACGGAGCACCCAGTAACTGAACTTGATTTTCTTCCGCCTTTGCGTACATAGAATCAATGTACTTGTCCATATCCGCAATACGAATCTGTAATCTTTGACTGATGACACTTACTTCGTTTCTCATTCCCAGCAAAATATCGTACGATCTTCTTTCCCCACGAATGATATCTGCTTTTTTTTCAATCATCTCTTGCATTTCTGTAATGATTTGTCTATATCGATTCATCTCATTGGATAATTCATTTATTTTCGAGTGGATCAATCCAATAAATAATTTCCTATCTGATGTCTGAAGGATCGCTTTAATTTCTGGCAGGGAAAATTTGTATTCTTTCAGCTTCTTGATCAATAAAGCTGTTTCTAATTGACTCTTTTCATAATATCTGTACCCATTTGTTGTATCTACATGTACGGGCTTCAAAAGTTCTTCCTTGTCATAATGTCGCAACATGCGCGGACTCATTTTGCAAAGCTGAGAAAATCTGCTGATTGTGTACATATTTCTCCCTTGCCTTCTGTGATGGTATCAGAGGCAATTATATCATTCCGTATCGAAGTCCTCCCGATGCCTTCAATCGGTGTTTTCTCATTATTTGCAAAAAAACAATTGCAACCGGAATTTTCATGTCATATAATCTGACATAAATAAATCGGTGTCAGGTTATATGACACAGAAAAGAGGTGGATGGATGGAACCTACTGTCGCAAGTCTCTCGTCTGCCATTGACGCCACATGGGTCATGGTCTCAGCGATTCTGGTCATTCTCATGCAGGTTGGATTCGCCCTGCTGGAAGCTGGTTCTACTCGCATGAAAAACGCCGGTCACGTCGCAGGCAAAACGGTCCTTACCTTCGGCATCTGCTCGATTGCCTTTTGGGCGTTTGGCTTTGGTCTGACGTTTGGAGACGGCAACTCTTTCATCGGACTTTCCGGATTCTTTTTTGACGGCATGCAAAAAGACGCTTTCTCCGCTTTTTCCGCTACAACTGTTCCTATCTCGATTCTCTTCCTCTTTCAGCTCGCTTTTGCAGCCGTTTCACTCGCGATCGCCTGGGGCGGTTTTGCTGAACGTGCCAAGCTGTCCATTTATTTTATTTTCAGCGTACTGTTTACTGTCCTCATCTATCCTGTCGTCGGTCACTGGGTATGGGGCGGCGGTTGGTTGGCACAGCTCGGAATGCAAGACTTCGCTGGTTCTACGGTTGTCCATCTCCAAGGCGCCATCGTCGCACTCGTCGCCACTATCCTTTTGAAGCCTCGCATCGGAAAATACAATCGCGATGGCAGCTCCAATCTGATTCCTGGTCACAACCAGGTCTACTCTGTCTTAGGTGTCCTGTTTCTTTGGATCGGCTGGTTCGGCTTTAACGCTGGCTCCACACTCGGCAGTACATCTGGATTTTTCGGCTATATCGCCGTTACTACCAATCTCGCTACTGCAGCAGGCGCTGTCGCCGCTCTTACTATCTCCTGGATCGTCATGGGAAAAGCAGATATCCCAAGCATGCTCAACGGCGTCCTCGCTGCTCTCGTCGCAATTACAGCAGCATGCGCCTTCGTCGATCCGTGGGCAGCTGTCGTGATTGGTGCAGTGTCAGGTATTCTTACATTTTATACATCCATTTGGTTTGATCGCATGGGGATTGATGATCCTGTCTTCGCTTTTTCCGTGCATGGGGTGGCTGGTATTTGGGGAACGTTGTCCACGGGTTTATTCGCTACCCCGGAGCTGGCCGAAAAGGTCGGCGTAGGCGGTCCTGGGCTGTTTTATGGCGGTGGCCTGCATCAGTTAGGGGTTCAGGCGTTGGGCTTGGCTGGCTCTGCGCTCTACGTTTTCGTAGTAGCCTTCATCATTTTGTATGTGTTAAAAGTAACCATTGGCCTGCGAGTCACTGAAGAGGAAGAGGTGGTTGGTCTTGACCTTAGCGAACACGGGGGATACGGCTATCCCGAACTACTCCAGCCTGAACGCGTACGACCGGCTGCATCTAACCAAAGCAGCACTTCTCACTCTCTCACCTGAACAAGTGGAAAAAATACGGAATGTTGACTCCTTTGGCGAGCTGGCCTTATTGCGTAAAGAATTGTTGGACCCTTCTCCGTTACGTCCATTGAATCGCGCAGGGGAATTGGCCCCCTTTTCCATCGTCGTCAATCTGATTCACGACAATCTGATCCGACAAGGGGTGCTCCTCGCAGTGAATGACCTTGCCAAAAGGGGCTTGGGCACCCCTCCCGTCCCCTTTGCCTTTTTGCAATTCGGAAGTGGCGGCCGGTCAGAGCAAGCACTCATCAGCGATCAGGATAACGGCCTCGTCTATCAACTCCCAGATCATCTGGGCGAACAGGACACAGAAAAGATACATGGCTACTTTCAGTTGCTGGGGGCGACGATTGTTGCTGGTCTAGAGGTAGCCGGCTATCCTCCCTGCCAAGGGAATGTCACTTGCCTCTCCCCAAAATGGCGAGGCAGCACCGAGCAATGGCTGGACCAAATAGACAGATGGGTCTCTCACCCCATCTGGGAGAACGCTCGTTATTTACTGCTCACAAGTGATGTGCGTGTCTTATGGGGCGAATCGGCCATTTTTACCCCCGTCCATGACCGCTTCCGTCAACTGCTTGCAGGGAATGTCTTCTTGCTGAATCGACTGGTGAGCAATACGTTGCATTATCGGGTGCCGCTCGGAATCTTCGGTAGAGTTTTACCTGAGGTCCATGGACGCTTCCGCGGCGCCATCAATGTGAAGTATGGTATTTATTTGCCACTGGTGAATTGCGTACGGCATTTCGCCTTGGCACATGGCATCTTTGCCAGCTCTACCTTGGAACGATTGGATCTACTCGGTGAAAAAGGAGTCTGGAGCAAAAGCTTTTGTGATGAGGTAGCCGCATACTTCCGGCAAATTCAAGGTCTACGACTGATCGCTCCCCTCCATTGGGAAGATGGGCAATACACGAGCAATAGCTATATCAAACTAGGGGAACTATCTCCTGACACCCAAGTATTGGTACGACAGTCGATGAAGCTGGCGATCCGCCTGCAAAAAATGACAGAAAAGCTCCCGTCCGTTTTTGGGGGATAGGAGGAGATTGCGTGGCAAAATGGGACTTATTCGGTCGCATTTGGCATATGAACCGGGCTATGCCTGATATAGCAGATGACAAGCACCACATCGCCTATTTGCGCTCCATCTCCAAAACGAATAAACCAGTCGATTCCAGTGCCGATATTCCTCTACACGATCTGGAAGTTGTCGTCGTCGATCTGGAAACGACCGGTTTTTATCCCGATCACGGAGACGCGATTATATCGATGGGAGCAGTCGCCATGAGAGGAGAGCACCTCCTCCTCGGCGATTCTTTTTATACGCTGGTCAATCCCGGTCGGGCGATTCCTTCACACATCCGCTCTCTCACCGGGATTACCGATGATATGGTTGCCGATGCCCCTCCGCTATTAGAGGCTTTGTCCCGTTTTTTTCAATTCGTTGGAGATCGTCCGCTCGTTGCCCATCACTCTCGACATGAGCGTGAATTTTTACGATCTGGTCTTTGGAAAACAAGTCGGCGTCCGTTTACCCATCGCATGCTGGATACGATGCTGCTCATCCGATTGTTGAGCAATCCGATTGGCAACGGCTCGCTGGACGCCCTCTGTGCGGCACACGACATCCCGATCTCACGCAGGCATCACGCTTACTGTGACGCTGTTGCCGCTGGTACGCTCTGGGCGAAGTATTTGGTGAAAGCACAATCCCAAGGCTTTACAAACCTGCGGCAGGTTTACGAGGCCGTACGCTAGAATTAATTCGAATTGTTCAACAAGTCCTACCAACCAACATAGGGGAGAAAATATCATGCTACAGATCAGAGACGCAGTTCTGGGCGACCTGCCCGCTATGCTCGCTATTTACAACTACGCGGTAGAAAATCTGGTTGCGACATTTGACTTGGAGCCACAGACGCTTGCCCAGCGCGAAGTGTGGTTTCACAAGCACGGTGACAGACATCCGATCATCGTCGCCGAATACGAAGGGAAAGTGATCGGATATTGCAGCCTGTCCGTTTTCCGTGAGAAGCCCGCCTATCAAAAGTCTACGGAACTGTCTATTTATATCGCCCCTGATCAAAGTGGGAAAGGTGTTGGCACTACCTTAATGAATGCGATTCTGGAGCGTGCCAGACAACTCGAATACCACACGATCGTGAGCGGAATCGTAGGGGGCAATGACGCCAGCGTGAAGCTGCACGAGAAGTTCGGTTTTACATTGGCAGGGAAGTTTCAAGAGGTGGGTTTCAAATTCGAAGAGTGGCACGACGTTCATTTTTATCAGTGGATGGTTAAGTAACAGCATGCGAAAAGCCGACACCCCTTTCCACAAGGAAGTGTCGGCTTATTAGTTATGTAGGAAGCGAATACCTAAAAGTGGCACATCTTAAGCCAGGGTCTAATCCCTTAGCCCTTATGATATTAGTGTAACCGACGGATGATTATAAGTCTATATCTTTTTGAAAATTTGCACTAAAGTAGGTATACCTGGCCAGGGAATCAAAAACAGGAGGTAAGCCTGCTGTGCAATGGCTGTCATGGGATCTGAACCTGAAGACCAGATTGATCGGCGAGACGCTTTTCAACCTATTGTTTTGGATGTACTTTCCCTTTCTTACTCTCCACTTTAGTGATACCTTTGGCAAAAATGTTGCCGGGTTACTCATGACAGTGCCACCGATTATGAGTATGATCGGCAATCTTTTTGGCGGCTATCTGGCTGATCGATTTGGTCGTCGATATGTCATGCTGTCAGGAGCGTTTTTGCAGGCAGGCATGTTTGTCCTGTTTGCCTTCTCCCTCTCTTCTTGGATCGATTATCTTGCGTTTATTGGAATCGGGCTAGGCAAAGCAGTATACAGCCCGGCGAGTTCTGCGATGGTCGCTGATCTCACCTCAGACAAAGACAGACGCAGAGTCTTCGCTACCTTCGTTACAGCCATGAACATAGGCGCCGTATTGGGACCCGCTCTGGGGGCCATCTTTTTCTTTCAATACCGCAGTGGGCTGCTGTGGACTTGTGCGCTTGTCACTTTTTTGTATTCGATTGCGATCTGGATCAATGTGCGAGAGACACTGCCACAATCCGTAAAAAGCTCTGTCGCCTCTATCCATTTCCCTACCGTTATGAAGGAGCAATGGCAGAGCTACACGGTCATTCTACGCGACAAAGCTTTTGCTATCTATATTTTCGCAGGCATGCTGATTACAATCGCAATCGTGCAGCTCGATTTATTTTTGGCAGTCTATGTAAAAGAATTCGTCCCAGCCCAGACGCTGCTCTCGTGGAATGCCTGGTCACTCTCGCTTAGCAGTACGGAGATTTTCGGATGGATGCTGGGCATAAGCGGCCTTCTGTTTGTTCTGTGCGCCCTGCCTGTTACCAAATGGTTTGAGAACTGGAGCGACCGGAATGTCTTCCTCTTGTCCTCCTTGCTGTTTGGTGTGGGCATGTTTTTGGTGGGATTCACGACGAATGCATGGCTGTTGTTCGGATGCGTGGTCATTTTTACAGTAGGGGAAGTGATGCGAACTCCGGTCGAGCAGAGCTTCGTCAGCAAATACGCACCAGTACATGCACGAGGACAGTACATGGGTGCCGCTAACCTGCAGTACTCGCTCGGTCGCTTCCTCGCTCCCGTGACCGTCATTCTTTCGGAGTGGGTCATGCCGATTGGCGTTTTTGGATTTATCTTGTTCTGCTCTCTGTTGAGTGCCGTTCTTTATGTGAAGCTATTCCAAATCGTTCAGAAACGCGAGTCCACTCCTTACAGCTAAACTACAACAGAAAACAAAAAGTGGTTGCGCAGCGATAACCTCCTGCCAACCACTTTTTCATTTTCAGCATTATAATTTTTTCGGAGCCTCTAATTTCACGGGGTCAACCATTACTTTTATTTGTGATGGCGTTCCTTCGATCGTTACTTTCACATCGGAAACAACCAATTCTTTTGGCGTTTTTGCAACGTTGGTAACCGCAATGAACTGATCCAGCTCCGGAGTCCAGGTAAGTCCAGTAGCTTGGATCATCGCCTTCACTGTATGAACGTCAGGAACCCCTTCATACATGATTCCGTCTATTGTTTTTTGATCACCGCTCAGCATAACGCTAACCCATATCGCTTTTTCGTTTGCCGCATTTTCTTGTTTTGGATAATAAAAGCGGTAGTAATTCGTTTGCTTGTCTAGCTCAAGCTGAAAAGGCAGGGTATGAATTCCTTTCACAGCTAAATCTTCTTTGATTTTGTTGTAATGACTCAGGTACGTGTCTGTTGTCATCTGTTTAAATGAGGAAGCAGAATGAGAGATGCTGTTTTCAATTGCAGTCGTTTGGTTAGACATTCCGAGCATGGCAAGACCCGCGACTAAAGCTAGTACGAAGACGGAGACTACGTATTTTTTCATAATGGGTTCCCTTCTGTCGAAGCGGCATCGATTTCTTTCGCCCCTGTCATCTCCAACAAGGCTTCATAAGAGACGGGTAAAAGTGATTCTGCTATACCAGCAGCCGTATAAACCACCGGGAATCGCTGCAAGGAGCGATCCACAAATACAGGCACTTCTTCCTGCAATGCAAATGGACAAACAGCTCCAACACGGAAGCCTGTCATTTTTTCTACCTCTTCCGGCGAAGCCATCTTCGGCTTTCCTTGTCCAAAAGCTGCCTTCACTTGCTTGGGATGGACACGTACATCGCCTGCTGCCACAAACAAGGCGAACTGCTCATCTACCCGAAACAAGATCGACTTTGCGATTTGGCCGATCTCGACACCTAATGCCTGTGCAGCCACTTCGGACGTAGGTAACGGCTGTTCAAACAAAATCGGCTCGATGCTCGAGTCATAGCGTTGTACGAAGCTGCGAACCTTTTCCAACGGGCTTGCGATCATTCCCCGTCACTCCCAATCTCCACTAAAAAAACGTCATCGCCTTGCGACACACTGCCTGTCGTGACGACCGAAGCATAAACGCCGAAGTGATTGTTGTGACGCTTGACGCATGCCTTCAATACGGCAGGAGTCATCGCCAAGGTATCCGGATCGATATTGACATATACACAGCGCTCGCAGTGTTTGTTGACTTGCAAGGTCACATCATTGATTTTGATTTGTTTGCCCAGCCATTTGTCTTCCGCGAACGGCTCATCATCCTCCAGGACAACCACCAAATTCCCGCGAAAGCGTCGTGGATCTACCTGTTCTGCGTCAATCTGCCGCGCGATCTCTCTAAGAGATGCATCCGTGACCAGCAGAATATGGTCTTCCCAGTTCACGCCGCCGTCTTGCGGACTACTAATCATAGGCGTAATGGAGCGCTTCGCCGTCTCCGCGACATGAGCAAATAAAGCATCATCCCAAGTATGTACACTGCCATCTCGGGCTTCAATCCGAATCGGCGGGTACGCTTCTTTTCCTGTCCCTTCGCTCATGCTGGCATGATACCCGATAAGAGCGGGCACAACATCCGCACTGAGATACTTACCTTGACGGGCATTATCCCAAAAATAATAGGCACGGTCTCCATACAAGCCAAATTCATCGACCGTACTTGATGATAGCTCTTCCCCTCGCATTCCTTTGACAGGATGACGGAAAATGGTCTGCAGTGTTCCTACTTTTTTCATTTGGTTCCCCTCCCCCAACAGCTTTCTCTATCCGGATATAAACGAATTGCGAACCCGCCCCCAAAACGTCAGTCGCTTGTAGCGGGCGAATTTCACTTTGTCAGGTCCCACTCGGCAACGAATGGAACACACATCTTTCCATACTGCCTGCTCACGGTCCAAGCCGATCATAATCTCAGGATTCATGACGATCAGCTCTACTTCATGATGCTTCGGCAATACGAGCGAGCTGTTGATCGTCCGATACGCTTGGTTATTGATCGAAGCAATCTCGGACAACTGAATTGCCTCAATGGACGGATGAACAATCGCTCCATCCACCGCCTTGTTGTAGGCTGTACTTCCTGACGGTGATGAAACGATCAAGCCGTCACCGCGAAACGTCTCCAGCTCTTCGCCATTTATATAGACGCATGACACCAAGGTAGACAGATTCGCGTTACGCAAAACCATTTCATTCAACGCCCACTTTTCGTACTGCTTTCCATCTCTGGTGCTAATCCTGCATTGGACCGTCGGGTATTCCGCAATCAGAGGCTCATCGTTCATCAGACGCTCAACGAATTCGTCCAACTCCTCGGGACGCCAGTCCGCATAGAAGCCAAGATGTCCCGTATGAATCCCCACATAAGACGGCTCAATCCCGTATTGATGGACGGCCTCCAAAAGTGTCCCGTCTCCCCCGATGGACAACACCATATCCGGTTGCTCACTTGGTCCCTTTACAAAGGTAAACGAGCTATTGGCTGCATGCAGCTTTTCTTTTAATGCTTGTTCCACTTCTCGTGTATAATCGTCATTTCGCAGTACAGTCGCAATCTTCATGCTGGTCTGCCCTCACTTTTATCCTTACAAGCGGTCATGTACGCTCTGTTGTTTGTCTTCACTATACCATAGGAAAAATCGACTTGCATAAAATCCCACTTGTCACCAGCGGTCACTCTTAAAAGACTGCTTGCGAAATTGAGATAAACGCCTCTCTGTAGCTGGTGATATTTCCTCAGGAAGCTCATCCCAAGCAAAAAAGCGCATTTCCGCTACTTCTTTGTCATCCTTATGCAACTCTTGGCCAGGTGTGAGGTCGACATGATACAAGGCAATGTGGTCTCGTTTCCCTTCCCGCTCACTGTAAAACAGATGGCAGAGGGTAAGTCCGTCCGCTCGTATTCCGCACTCCTCCCACAATTCCCTGCAAGCAGCATCCCCAAACGACTCTCCTCGCTCTACCCCTCCTCCCGGCAAATACCAGCCATGAACATACGTATGCCGAATTAACAAGACTCCCTTTTCTTCATCCGTTACAATGACACGGACACCCAAGGTGAGAGGCTTGCGGATTTTCCAATACCATTTCGCCACTGCATGGTACCAGGCCATATTTCCACCTCACTTTTTCCATGTGCTACCATTCTTTAGCCACCTATATTTTCCCTGCCATAAACAAGAAAAAACAGGCCTATCGGCGGCCTGTCTCACGCGAGGCGATTCTCCAGCTCTTTGACAACCGCCTCTGCTTTTCGAATCCATCTCGAATCAATCTGTGCGTCCTTGTCTACCGGCTCTTGAAACTGATTCATCAAACCCGAAGCAAGCGCCTCCGTATAGCCGATATCTTCTTCTACCCCAGTCTGGTACACATGCCGGAGCACAAACGGCCGCCCGAGTTCCAGCCATGCATCCGGGCTATCGAGCTCGCCTTGCAATACTTTTACAGGCAAGCGCAAAAAGACTGTGTTTTTGTCATCCAGCGCCCGGTCGAAATACCCTTGCTCATAATCCCAGTTGGATAATGTAAAATGCGGCTGAAGCGCCTCACGAAAATAGCCAAATGTCGCCCGCGTGCCTGGCAAGCTGCTGTTTATTTGTTTCATCGTCCATCCCTGCCTTTATTTATTCTATGAGAAACGTCCACCGTTTTGTTCGTAGTGTATGACAAAAGGCGAGGTTGTACTCTCACATCTACAAAAAGCAGCAAGCCTCCTAAGCCGTGATGGCCTTGAGAGGCTTGTAAATTCCCCACCATTAAATCAAGACAATTGTCAGGAGCGTAAAGAGCGCCAATGGAATGATTTTACGTCCGTTCCGGCATCTTTTACGTCTTCTTCCTTGAACTTTTGGCAAAACATATGGCGGTGGGGGTGGTGGCGGCGGACAAAAAAATGGCGGATACGGCGGGAATGGTGGAAATGGCGATAGATTTTGCTCCCAAGGGCTTACCTGCGGCTTCTGCTCGCTATACGGACTGACTTGGGGAGCGGGACGGTTACTGCTGCTATACGGGCTGACTTGGGCGGGACGATTGCTGCTGCTAAATGGGCTGACCCGTGAGTTGTTGGAACTGCCGAAAGGACTGACCTGACTGTATGGATTGAACTCATCGCCGTAAGGACTTACCTGCGGATAGTATGGATTACCTCCATAAGGACTGAGATCGCCATAGGGAGGATAACCTGCATACGGATTATAGCTCACATACTGAAAGTAATAATCAGGATATTGCCCCCATCCTCCATACGGCTGCCGATTGGCCACTTCCATTACTTGATAAGGATTGTAGTCCTCATAGTTCTCATAGTTCTCATAATCATACTCTTCGAAAACTTCTTCTTCCTCAGCATCCTGGTCTACAACTTCTACGTATACGTTTTGATCATCATAATCGACAATGACGCCTTCAAACACTTGCCCGTCAAGTGCTTCGATGCGCACTTTTTTCTCCACGTGCTCCTTGCAGATGTTGTGCACATTTTCTCGCATATCCTTTAACAGGCTGACAAACTGAATGTCAGCCTGATACAGGTTTTTTTCAGAATCAGACTGCATGGAAACTCCTCCCCTTCTGGTGTTTCTTTATTACCATATACAAGTGCCCATGGGGAGGTTACCGGAATCTAGGCGAGACTAGCCCAATTTACAGAAAGCGGGCAGGTAAAAATGGCAAAAGGCGCTCCGTCTCCCCTTTTTCCACAAAGTCCGCCATCGATTTAGCCGTGACGGGGGAAAGCAGGATACCATTGCGAAAGTGTCCACCTGCGATCGACAGACCTTCCCAGCCAGGAACGGGGCCCAAGAGCGGCTTGCCATCTTGGGTCGCAGGTCGAAGTCCACCCCAAGCCTCCAGAAAGGTAGCGGAGTGTAGCGCAGGAACATACGGCATGGTCCCTTGCAGGATACTGGCTAATCCCGCCATGGTAACGTCACGCTGGAAGCCACTCTCATCCTCAGTCGCGCCAATGACAATTTTTCCATCCTTTTTCGGAGTGATGTAGCCTGTCGTTCCGAAAATCACTGTTCGCAATGGAATGCCCACGGACGAGACGGCCGCAATCTGTCCGCGTACAGGGCGAATCGGCACGGTGACACCAAGCATCTCCAGCATCATTCCAACCCACGCTCCTGAGGAAATCACCGTCTGTGTGGCACGCAGTGACCCTGCAGAGGTCTCGATCCCGATCACTTTTCCTCCTTTTACCGCAATACCGCTCACCACGCAGCCTGATAACATCTTGACTCCTTGCAATTGGCAAGCAGTAGCCAAGGCGCGAAGAAGCATTCGATTGTTGATGTGTCCCTCGTACGGCGAATAGATGGCCGCTTGCACTTGATCGGTCAGAAGCGGCTCTACCGCTTTCACTTGCGCTGTATTCGAGAGCCAGTGTACAGCATGTCCCGTTTCTTTTTGCCAACGGTACTTGTCCGCGAGCTGTTGGACTTCCTCCTCATTTAACGCGACGGTCAGCAAACCATCCAAGCTTAGCTGTACGTCTCCCCCAGTCAATTCCTCCAGCTCTGCTGCCCATTCCGGGTATAGCGCAAGTGACTCCATACCCAGATCGAGCATCGGTCCAGGTGCCGTGAATTCCTTCAAAGGAGCAAGCATTCCGGCCGCAGCAGAAGATGCCTGACCTCCCCATTCGCCCTGCTCGACCAAAGTAACGCTCACCCCGCGCCGTGACAGCTCATATGCCAAGCTCAATCCGATAATTCCTCCACCCACTACCAGACAATCACTCATCTTTTTTCTCTCCTCACTAAGTTGCAATTACTTCTAATAAAAAATGACTTGTACGTTGCTGTTGCGGTGTGGAGGAAACAGGAGAAAACGCTCAGCTTCTAGGGCCACCCCCTGCGGGATTGACTGCACGACTCCATGCAAAAAGCGAAACCGCGTCCAAAGTGGTCTCTTCAGGATGTGTTTCAGAGGTGGACGCTTAAGTGCATGTTTCTCTTTTTGCATTGCGTCTCGGTCGGTCCCTAAGATCTTCGCTTTTTTCTCCTGTTTCCTCTACGAGCTTTTCGTGTTATCCGATTCCTAAAGATTTTTAATTAATGAAGAACGCAATCAGTTACGCCAGAGAAGAATATTTCCAGACGTAGCGACTTGTGGAGTCCTACCTAGCGGAGAAGGGATTCGCGGGCAACAGAAACGCAACCGTGCCCGTGCTACGAAGCGGCTACCACTTTTGCGTTTCCCCGCGAATCCCTTCGGAGCGGGCAGTTTTAACCCTCAGCAGGACGGAGCCTGGAGCCTAGACTGGAAATATTCTTCTCTCCACTACAGCTCAACATAAGAAAACCAGGAACCGTCATTTGGACGATCCCTGGTTTGTTTGTAATACAAATTATTTCGCTTATTTTAATTGCTTCACCACCAAACACCACAGCCAGGTGAGGACGACCGCACCAATGGCTCCGGCAATGACGTTGAAGCCGGCCCACATCCACAGCCAATCACCCAGTACCAAATCGCCCAGCCAGCTACCCAAAAGAGCAGCAATGAGCGAAGCCCACCAGCCTGATCCTGCCGCTTTTCCTGTACAGATCAAGCTCATTGCCCACCAAACGACCACACCGACGACAGCCCATACGAACCAGAACATTCGTACACACTCCCTCTCTCATGATGGCGACGCTTACATAAGGGCCAAAATAATGACTGGTAATCTGTTACCATCATATTGAACAAAAGAGAAAGTGTGCATAGGCATTTAATTGGTATACAGTTCTGCTCGGCGGTTTGCTACGCTTGGCAATTTGCCCCGTACTCGTTCAATCCGACTTAGATCCAGTTCGGTGATCAATAACGTTTCTTCTTCCCCTGCACTTGCAATCACGACACCCATCGGATCGACGAACATGCTGCGTCCGGCAAAAATATTTCCGACCTGATCAGCCGCACATACAAACATGGTGTTTTCAATGGCACGCGCACGAACCAGTGTCTCCCAGTGATCCTCTTTCATCGCTCCGGCTACCCAGCCTGCTGGGACAAACAAAATATCGGCACCCTGGAGCGCAAACTGTCTCGCGATTTCCGGGAAGCGCACCTCGTAGCAAACCATTAGCCCGATTTTGCCGAATTCCGTTTCCACCACTTGATACGGATTATCCCCAGGCGCGATGAAATCCGATTCTGTGTAGGAAAAGGCATCGTACAAATGTGTCTTGCGGTACGCATGCAGCAGCTGTCCTTCACGGCCTAGAAAAACTGTCGTATTGTATGCGCGGTTTTCATCACCCTCGATGGATTCAAACACACCGCAAACCACATAAACCCCATGCTCCCGAGCAAGCTCTGCCAAGCCGGAAACAAATGGACCATCCAGCTTTTCCGCTACCTCTGCTGGCGTTACTCCCGACTTTGGCGTGGCAGGTGCACTGTACATTTCAGGCAAGATTACAAAATCTGCCCCTGCTGCCTTTGCTTTTGCGATGTAATCGGCTGCTTTTTGCAAATTTTGCGTCTTATCCATCGTCGCTGTAAGTTGTGCAATGGCTACTTTCATGAATATCCCCGTCCTTCCCATTCATACAAAGCTCTCGGTTTCTTACTTGCTAGTATAACTGATTTTGACCGAGTTCCAAGTAATTATGCTTTACCAGCTGGACGTCTTGTATATAATGGACTTGTCATCTTGCATATAAATTTTCACCCTATCGAAAGTAGGTGAGTCCATGTCCATCCGTATTAAGCTGCTGCTCTCTTACACAGGGATGCTAGTAATCAGCTTGCTGACGTTTTTCGTAGCCGCCAGTCTATTTACGATTGCGGCGACAGGCGATTTCAACAGCTTTCGCGACTTTTATAAAGTGCATTATCAGCTCAATCCGCTGACTGAACAAGAAGAGAATATTTTCCTTGAATTGAAATATCTCGCCAAGAATGAGCCGGATCAACTGCAAAACCAGGAGCTGCTTGCCGATTACGATTTCAAGCTCAAAACGGTACGAGCCGGCCTGTATGTCCGCAGAGAGAGCAATCAAGTCTTTACCTCCCCAACCATCAATCAGCCCGAGCTGGAAAACAGCTTGCCGCCCTATGACTTGAACAACAACCAGATTCGCAACACGTTCAACATCGGCGAAAGATTTTATGCGTATGCAAAGTTTGACTTCAAGTTTTCAGATGGGGCAAAAGGCAGTGTCTTTGTGATCCGCGAGCGCAGTCCATTTGGTGAGGTTATCCGCAAACTGCTGCCGATGCTCGTGTTCCTCCTCCTCGGCGTCATTGTCATCGCAAACGTCTTGTTGTACCGCTGGATTACTCGCAGCGTCGTCAAGCCGCTCGATTTACTGCGCAATTCAGCTGAGAACATCAAGGAAGGCAATTTGGACTTTGAGCTCCATCTGTACACAAAGGACGAGATTGGACAACTGAACGAAGCGTTCGAAAACATGCGCAAACGATTGCAGGAATCAGTGCGGCTTCGCCTTGAGGACGAAGAAAGTCGCAAAGAGTTGATCTCCAACATCTCGCATGATTTGCGTACACCGATTACCAATATCAAAGGATACATCGAGGGAATCCGCGATGGCGTAGCTGATACCCCGGAGAAAATGGACAAGTACGTGAACATCATTTACTCCAAAGCAGTAGACCTCGACTTGCTCGTCGATGAGCTGTTTCTCTACTCCAAGCTCGATCTGAAGCAAGTGCCCTTTACGTTTGAACATGTAGATATCGTGCAGTTTTTGGATGACTGCATCGATGAGCTGCACTACGATCTGGAAAAGAAGGGCATCACAATTCAGTGGAACCAGCGCACAGCAGAAGGCACCCTGGTTATCGCCGATCTGGAAAAAATCAAGCGCACCGTCTTAAACATCATCGGCAACTCGCAAAAATACATGGATAAACCTGAGAAAATCATCTGCGTCTCGGTTCAAGCGGACGCTCATTGGGCCACCATTGAAATAAAAGACAACGGCATTGGTATCCCTCAAGAAGCCATACCTCACCTGTTCGAACGCTTTTATCGGGTGGAGCAATCCCGTAATTCTTCCACGGGCGGTAGCGGTCTGGGACTGTCCATCGCGCGCCAGATCGTCGAGGGTCACGGCGGCAGAATCTGGGTGGAGAGCAAGCAAGGCGTAGGCACGAGTCTGTTCTTTACGTTAAAACGTACCCACAAACAATAGGAGGTGCACATTCCCATGTCTTCACGCATCCTCATCATTGAAGATGAGACGACCATCGCTCAGCTGGAGCGGGATTATTTTGAACTGAACGGCTTTCAGGTCGATTTATGCCACTCTGGCAGCGAAGGCTTGCCGCTTGCCATCAATGGCGACTACAGTTTGATCATCGTTGATTTGCAGCTTCCGGGCATGGACGGCTTCGAATTGTGCAGCCAGATCAGACAAGCCAAAGAAGTGCCAATCCTGATCGTCTCCGCAAAAAAAGAAGAGATCGATAAAATTCGCGCCTTTAATCTCGGTGCCGATGACTATATTACAAAGCCGTTTAGCCCAAGCGAATTAGTAGCCAGAGCCAAAGCCCATCTGACAAGGTACGAGCGTTTGACAGCCCGACAACCTCAACCAACGAACGCAGAGATTCACATCCGCGGTCTCGTCATCGACAAAGTATCTCGAAGAGTCTACGTACGCAATCAGGAAGTCATTTTCACCACAAGAGAATTCAATCTGCTTGAATTTTTAGCAACTCACCCGAATCGGGTTTTTAACAAAAACGAGCTGTTCGAACGAATCTGGGGCATGGATTCCAGCGGAGATATCGCGACCGTTACGGTGCACATTCGCAAGCTGCGTGAAAAGATCGAAGTCGATCCTTCCAATCCGCAGTATATCGAGACGGTCTGGGGTGCCGGTTACCGATTTACTGTCTAAGCGTGAATACCATGACCATCACAAAGCCTTCAGCGAGAACGAGGACGGATTTTCCGCTCCACGTCAAAGCTGGAGGTTTTTTAATATTTTTTTAAGAACTTTTTTAGATTCTATTAATCCCTTGTTTCTTGGCAGTTTAGGTCTCTCGACTATTCTACAGGTAGTCAAGCAACACCCACTCAACTGATCTAAAGGAGGACCAACTGATGAAAAAGTTTTCCAATAAAATCGCGATCATGATGCTTGCAACTGTTATGGGCACAGCATCCCTTCCTTACGCTACACTGAACGTGCAAGCAGCTTCCACTCCTCTGAGTGCTCAAGAAATTCAACAAGCCGTTACTGAACTCTCCAAGCTGAAAGTCATGCAAGGCAGTAACATTCACAATCAAGTTACGCGTGCCGAGCTAGCAAAAATGGTTGCACATACTTTTGGCCTACAAGGTGGCAAAACAGATAAATCCGTAACGTTTACGGATGTGAAAGCAAATGACTGGTTCTATAAATACGCGGTTGATCTGGTATCCCTCGATATCATGCAAGCAAAGGATGGCCAATTTGATCCACGTGGAACCGTGACAGATGCTGAATTCGCACAAATCGTCGCAAAAGCGCTCAAGCGTGATGTGAAGTCGGTTAACTACTGGGCGGAACGCTTCTTCTCCGCAGACAGCAACGTTACTCGCGGTGAAGCCGCTTATCTGTTGAATGTGGCTCGCCAGGCAATCCCTTCTGATAAAGCGACCATCATGAACGTACAATCCTTGAACGAAATCACATTGATTGTGACGTTCGACGCTCCATTGACAGCAGAAAACGAAGCATTTGCCAAAGCAAAAGAAGACTTTGTCTTTAGCGATGGACTGACACTGACCAACATGCCACGCCTGAAAACAGGTTCTACCAATACCTACATCGTACCGACCTCGGTTCAAAAGCCAGGAACCACCTACACCCTGACATACAAAGGGAAAAAGGCAGGCACATTCGCAGGCAATGCAACCAAGATCAACATGACAGAAGTGCGCCAAGTAACAAACGACACGTTTGAAGTCGAGTCCCTGCGAGCAAATGGTGTCATCGATTACGGATATATCATCTCTGCCTACAGCGGAGGGCGCGGTGCAAATGCATTGGTGCTGGATCAAAACAACAGTGCAGACGGCAAAACGTATCAAATCATTTCTTCCATGCAAGCAAGACAAGTGACCATTACACCGGAAGGCGGACAACCAATCGTAGCGAAATACGTGCCTTTCACACAATCAACAGACGGCAAGCAAGAAATTAAATTCCGTCTCCCAGAAGGCCAAGTCCTGACTCCGGGCGTTACGTACACCATTACGTCCGACTGGGCGAATATCGCGAATCCTACCTTCGTCGCAAAAGAAATCGCTCCGCTCGAAATCAGCGAAGCCAAAGCAGCTAGTGAAACCTCTATCACCGTTACTCTAACAGAAGACCCGGGAGACGAGCTGTTCTCCGGACGTAGCGTAGAACTTACTAGTGCAGACGGAGAAAAGCTGCTGGCGACGTACAAATATTCCAGCCGCAAAGGTACCACAGGCGTGTTTGACATCCAGCAAGATGGTAAACTGAAAGCAGGTACCACATACACGGTAACACCTGTCGGCGATTGGGCTGGCAAATCTTCTGCCGAGCTGACAGTCGAGTAGTCTTTGTATGAGTGTTCAAAAAGTCGGCTTTTCAGCACCGAGAAAGTAACGAGAACCTGTAGAAGGAGGAGCGGAGTGTAGGGAACCTACATGAGCACCGGACTTCGAAGGTGAGCGTTACTTTCGATGCCGAGTTTGCTCTCAAAACTACTTCGTGATCAAAAGATGACTTTATGAACTACCTCTTTTGTGTGATGCAGGTATCCAAATCAAAAGAAAGGTGTGGGCTCGCTATACTGCGTATTGGTCTTATGACGATCGCCATCGTTCTGACTGGGTGTGAGATGAATTGGAATACCCTCTTGACGAGTGGCGAGCAGCAAGCAACCCAGGCGGTAAAAGTTGAAATGGATAAGCTGAATCAAGCCTTATTGACAGCAACCAGTCAAGGAGACAAAGCAGCGATTGAGAGGCTGCTTGCAGAAGGCGCGGATATTGACGCTACCGATAGTAGAGGCCGCACTTCTGCGATGATCGCGGTCCACTCTGCTCAACTCGACATTTTCAACTTGTTGGTTGAACGCGGAGCCAACATCAACATCCGAGACAACAACTTAGACAATCCCCTGCTCTTCGCAAGCGCAGCAGGCCAGCTCGCATTCGTAAAAGCTTCGATAGCAGCAGGTGCCGACACTACCATTACGAACCGTTTTGGCGGAACGGCCTTGATTCCTGCGGCTGATCGTGGACATGTCGAGATCGTCAAGGAACTGCTCACCAGCTCTGATGTCAATATTGATCACGTCAACCGATTGGGCTGGACCGCTCTCTTAGAAGCAGTAATTTTGGGCGATGGTGGCAAGAAGCATCAGGAAATCGTGAAGCTCCTGATCGAGCACAATGCCAATGTCAATCTCGCTGATCACGATGGTGTGACGCCTCTCGGGCATGCGAAGAAACATGGCTACAAAGAAATGATTGAAATGCTCACGCAGGCTGGCGGTAAATAAGTTTGAGCTACCTAATTGAAGAAGCAAAGGATAGGATCGTCAGAACTCATCTGACCCCTATCCTTTTTCTTATTTTCTAGATCAAAAGACCCCGCAAAACTCAAAACTTTTTCTATATTCAGGCGTCTATCACTAATGGACTATCCCAATATACCTACACCATTTTGATAGGAGCCTGTTTTACATGACGGTCAGCTCGTATACATCTATTCTGGAAACGGACAAACGAATCCGAAAAGCTTCTCCTAACCTCGAACCCAAGGTGGAGATGTACAAGCTCTTTCTTGCTTCTACAGACGCTATTGAAATTCACATGAATAACCTGACGCATCCTTTGACTACCATCAGAATCTATGACATCCATCGAACAAAACTCGCAGAAGCTGAATATAGTCCGAACGCCCCCATCATCCTTCCCTTTTTTCCGGAGGAAGATGGTCTTTACTACGTGCAACTGACGATTGGGCCTGATCCAGACCCGCAGCACACCTATCAACTGCACGTGGATAAGTACAAGCGCCTATCGGGGATCATCAATCAATCGGAGGAATTTCCCGCAGAAAATGGTCCGTACATGATCGGACCAGAGGATGTCATCTTAGCTGCTGGGACTTCAATCAGCTTTGAAGCAGGCACATCCATCAACGTACGCTGCCAAAACAAGATCGTCGTCCAAAACGGTGCCTCTATTTCTTTTCGCGGAGAATCAGACAAACCCATCGTCGTCATCGGCGCCATTGACGATGCAACCGCACACCGTTGGAATCAGCTCGTGTTATCTCCCTTGGCTGAGGCAACCTTCCAGCACATCATTGTCCAATACGACAACGACGAAGATGGCGTGGACTTCCTGACATCAGCAGCCCCTTTCGTAGCGATCGCCTCATCCGTTGAAGAATTCGAGTCAACCGTTGCCAAAACGAACTATGTGGAGCGGGCCGCAGTCGTGTCTCCCTCTTCTCGCCTGGACTTCATCAAATCTTGGTTCCAGCAGTCCAGCCCTTATCGCTTCCATATTTTTGGCGACCTCTTGCCTGAGCTTTATTTCGGCATTGATGTCACCACCTTTGCGCGATGGGAAACGGATACGAAGCGGATTAATGAAGAACGCGTAGAAGCTGGTGAAATCAATTACTGGGATTTTGTTAACGGCAACTTCACTGCCGATTTGATAGAAGCTACGTATCTGTTTGCCAATAATGAGAGCAGCCCGGAGCTACGAATCCAACGATTGATTGATTTTCTGATCATCGCGCAAAAATGGAGGAGAAAACATGGGTGCTTCAGCCTGTTCGACATGCTCGATCCGTTCCATGATTACGATGAGGAATTTTACAAAACGTTTGAACAGATGTCGTCCTCCTTCTGGCTCGCGCACAATACGTCCATCATTCACTGGGATACTCTTTCACGAGAACTCGGCATTTGGCAAAAAGAAAGTTTCTTCGAACGGCAATTCATCAATTCTGTCATGATTCGCCTGCACTTCGCAGCCGATCTACCTTTCTCTCTTCCGGGGTATGGAAACAACATTCCACCTGTCGGCTTTCTGGGTATTTCCATTCACTTTGGCCCGTTCCGCTATCCAGAGGATTATCCGGCACCCGAGCCTGAATTCGATGTCAATTACGGCGAACTCTCTACAGCTACCTATGTGAAATTTATGTTCGAATCGTTTCTAAATGGCAAAACGAATCCCGTCTACACGTGGTGGATACCTACGCAAGCGGATAAGGAGCTGTTTCGAACCTTGCAGGAAAAGGGCATCTCGCTGGATTCTCCTCCGGAAGATTGGGACCGCGAATTCGTGCAGCCTGCTAGAAAAACGCTGGAGGAGATTCGGGCATTCTACCTTAACCCTACTGCAAATGAAAGGTTCACCTCCAACTGTTGAGGTCGGGAAAAGCCATGCCACATGTTTTCCAGTCGCCTATATCCTCTCTTCGTTCGGGCGGTCTCCTTCCAAACATGTGACATGACTTTCGAACAGCATAGGATTATTTCGGGGAGTTAGACCTTTTTGTCAGTTATGTCTAGAGGTCTTTTGAGGGAGATGGTCTTCATTTCATCTTCTTGTGTAATCTGCATGGAGTATTTCGCTTAAAGACAACTTGGATCAGTGTTCTAGAAGCACAAAAATCTACGTAGAAAGAAGCGCATTTCCAGTCCAAGCGCCTCTGGAGCCCAACCCAGCTTCGAAATGAATGGCGGGGAATTTCAGCTTCACTTATGCGATACTTCCTCGAAACTGTCTACGTTTGAAGCGCTCCCGCCATTCATTCCGAAGCGTAGACTGGAAATGCGCTTCTTTCCCCCACTACAGCTACTAATTCACAAAATTTTTCCCATAGTAAATCTCGTCCATCTCTATTTGCAATTGCTTCGTAATATCCTCCTGCTCCTCCGGTGTCAGCTTATCCTTCGTATATCCAAACAAATAATTGTTCAGATCAAATTGCCTGCGTTTGCATTTTGTATGGAAAATATTATCTTGGTACACATTCACATCAATCATGTGGAACAATTCCTTAATTTCCTCGGGAATATAATTTTGGATCGAACTGATGTCGTGATCGATAAACAGCTTGTATCCATGGATATCCCGGGTAAAACCACGCACCTTGTAATCAATTGTCATCAAGTCTGTATCAAACGAACGAATTAAATAATTGAGTGCTTTGAGCGGAGAAATTTCGCCACAAGTCGACACGTCAATATCGGCCCGGAATGTACTGATGCCCTCCGTTGGATGGTACTCTGGGTACGTATGCACCGTAATATGGCTCTTGTCCAATTGTAGCACCACATTTTCAGGCAAAGGTCCGGGGGATTCCTCATAAGATTCAGTAGGGACTTCTACGACTGGTCCCTCGGATACAAGAAAAGTGACGCTCGCACCTTGTGGTACATAATCTTGTTGAGCGACATTTAGTACATGTGCGCCGATAATATCCGACACGTTTTTCAGGATATTCGTCAATCGCTCTGCATTGTATTGTTCATCTATGTATTCGATATACGCTTCCCGCTCCGCTTTTGTTTTCGTATAGCAGATGTCGTACATGTTGAAGCTGAGTGACTTGGTCAAATTGTTGAAGCCATGCAGCGTAACGTTCTGTTCTGTTTTTTGTTCCAAGCGTCATTTCCCCCTGTGATAGCATCCAAAACTCGTTTGCTCTTACTTTTTCCTCCACCTCGTTCATAAATACCCATTACTTTTGTCCTACCTAAAAATGATTCAATAGCATTAGGGAAACTTGACAGAATATGGTTCTAATCCCCTTGGTTTAGTGATAAAATATCGAAGTGTGTCAAATTTTAGAAGAAAGGGGGAAATTATCATGCATTGGTATACAAGCGTATTGAAGAAATACGTCGCATTTGAAGGAAGAGCTAGACGTCAAGAATATTGGATGTTCACTTTGTTCAACATCATCGTATCTATGGTAATTGCTCTCGTAGATTATTTAATTGGTACAGGATCAATTTTGGGCATGATCTATTCATTAGCTGTTTTACTGCCTAGTTTGAGCGTAACTGCACGCCGATTGCACGATACTGGAAGAAGCGGTTGGTGGATCCTTCTCACGTTTATTCCTTTAATCGGTGCAATTATCTTGCTCGTATTCTTGTGCCAAGACAGCCAAGGAGACAACAAATACGGTGCGAATCCAAAAACTTCGCAATCCTTCTAATGTCTCCATCGCCTCTCCCCAAAGGGAGAGGTTTTTTATTTTTGGTCCAAAGAAAAAACGGCAGTTCGGGACTCCCCAAATGCCGTTTGATCCATTACCGTTTTACGCCTCGTCCCAAAAACGTCGCAGGTTGTCCATCCCAATCTTGGAACCTTCTCGACAATCCTCCATGCCTTCGAACTCGACCGTGATATAGCCATCATAGCCGGACTGCTTAACCAACTTGACGACCTCACGAATGTTGATGTCGCCTTGTCCAACTATCGCTCCACGCAGGAAGTTGCCATTGACGGTCTTGAACCATTTGCCTGCGCCTGGATCATGGTAGGATGGACGGAAGTAGAAATCTTTGAAATGCACGAGCGAAGCGTAAGGCAGATTTTTTTGCACACCGACCAACGAAGCCTCGTCTACACACATGAAGTTTCCGATATCCAGCGTCGTTTTGAAATTCGGGCAGTTGACCTCATGCAAGACACGCTGCACGCGATCACTTGCCTGGACCAGCCAACCGTGATTCTCGATTGTCGTCGTTATTCCGAATTGCGCGGCATAATCAGCGATTCGGCGGCTTCCCTCGACCATCTCAGCCAAATGCTTTTCGAAGTACTCGATCGTCGTCTCCTCTACGGGAACAGTAAAGGCGGACACATCGTGGCGCATATGCTTGATACCCATGCGGTGCAGCAGATCGACATGTGTTTTCACACGTGCGACTTCAGCTTCGAAGGCTTCTTCGTCTGGTTGAATAAAGTTAGTCGGCATCGAGTAGTTGGACAGCTCAATCCCTAGCGCTTTTGCCTTATCCCGAACAGAGTCTGCCAATTCGTAGTTATCGACCAGCGTAAAACCGTACGGCACGATTTCCATGTGCTCGCCGCCGTTATCCGCGATCCATTGCACGACATCCAGTACATCCATTTCCCCAGCTCGTATTGCTGTTAGCAGACTGTAAGTGCTCAATCCAATTTTCATTAGTTCCACCTCATTAGATTTATTGTATAGAAAGGCTACTGCTCATCATGATGAGAAATGCACCTTGTTGATAGTCACGACTTGCTTGAGACGATGGGATTCATAGGCTGCCTCCACCACTTCGAGTGTCCGCAGTCCATCCTCTCCAGTAATAGACGGAGGCCGGCCTTCCATGACATTTTGCACAAAGTCGGCGATAAGCCGCTCATCCATATCCACAGCCCAAGGTAAATTTTGCAGCTTCGAATCGCGGTCATTGTAATAGAGCGCGTGTTGCTTGAACACATCGATGTCCAACGTGCCTTTGGTGCCGACAATCCGCATTGTCACATCTCCCCACGTCGGGAACGTCTTCGGCCGCGACCAGCTCGGATCGATTCCGACGACCACGCCAGACTCCATTTCCACAGAAACTATGCCACAATCCTCTACCTCAATCTCGTAAAAGCGTGTGTCCAGCTCAGCGTAGACGCTTTTTACTTCGTCTTGGAGCATCCAGCGTACGAGGTCCATCAGATGGACGATGTGATCCGTCGCTGCCCCACCGCCAGACAGCTCTTTTTCAATGAACCAGCCACCTGGCATTTGTCCGTGGTTCGTGCCATCGATGGCGAGAATGTCTCCGAGAGCACCTGACTGAACGATCTGTTTGACACTTTCCATCACCGGTGCAAAACGGACAGGGTAGGCAACCTGAAGCATGACACCTTCCTCTTTGCAAACCTGAATCATTTCGCGTGCATCCGCAATCTCGGTGGCAATTGGTTTCTCGCACAGAATGTGCTTTTTCGCTCGCGCTGCCGCAATCACGTGATTCTTGTGCTTGGCATTTTCCGAGCAAATAATGACCGCGTCGATACCGGATTGCAAAAAGGCTTGCAGATCTTCGTAAAAATCGAGCTGGTAGGCAGTCGCCATTTCCTCTCCACGGCGCGAGTCATCATCCCAGACTGCTATCAGCTGCGCATCGGGGTGCTTTTGCAAATAAGTAGCGTAGCTATGCGCATGCATATGAGCGAAGCTGATGATTCCTACCTTCATCCCTCGTCACCTCCGTGCATGAGCTTCACAGGTTGTCCCGTCCTGACCGATTCTCTCGCCGCCGAAGCGATATCGAGAGCAGCGAGCAGATCACGAGAATGCAGACGTGACCCTTCCTGTTTCTGTACACAGCGAATGAAATGCTCCCGCTGTCGCTGCATCAGGTCCATCCCTTGGAATGTTGTCGAAAGAAACTGCTCTCCCCGACTCCAGCGAATAGGGGTGCTTTCCCGGCTATCATGCGCAATCATTCCTTGATCACCAGTAAGCTCAAAGGAAGTATGTTCTGTCCCCTCCGCCCAAGATAGCTCTACATGAGCAATTGCCCCGTTTGCCATTCGGAGCATGACCAACGCATAATGGACGATCTTTCCTGGCTCATTCGTGTGCTTGACCTCTCGCGCCATCACTCGCTCAACCTCGCCGAACGTCCAGCGTAGCCAATCGAATTCACGCATTCCAAGCACTTGAAAAATGCATTTGTCGGCATTCTGAGACGATGCTGGAGCTCCCCTTCTTATACGAATGACACCTGCTTTTCCGATGGCCCCATTCTTTATTTGCTCGTGCGCTTGCTCGTATTCTGGAGCAAAACGCAGCGTATTTGTGAATTGCAGCATGATATCATGCTGGTCGCACAAACTGATTCCTTCACGCCCTAAAACAGAACCTTCTGCGCATAAAATATGCTTTCCCGCCTGGGTAGCAAGCGTCACCCACGGATCAGCGCTGTCCGTAAGCGAGCCAATATCCACGATATCCACTTCTGTTCCCTGCAAGATTTCGCGCAAAGAAGACAAGCTGTCCGCCACACCTACAATCTCTGCCTCCGTGATCCGAAACCAAGCTTGCGACTCTTTGACGCTTGTTCCCGCTTCCCCTGCGACCACAACTTTTACCATGATCCCTCTCCCCCTCTCCTCGAGCTTTGTGGACTGCTCGACACACCCCTCTTATAGCGAAAACTGAAACGTATCCTGCAATAAAACAGCGGCAGCTCCTGCGACCTCTACATTTTCCCCCAACGAATTCGGTCGAATCTCCAGTTCCTCCGTCAGGATTCCATGCGCGTATTCCCCTACGTAGTCTTTTACTTTAGCGATCAACAGCTCATTTTCGAAGGCAATCTCGCCGCCCAGAATAATGACCTCCGGATTGAACAAATGAATCAGATTGACCAGCCCTGAAGCCAAATAAGAAGCGGTTTCCTCCAAAATGCTGACCGCAAGCGAGTCCTGCTCTGCCAAAGCCTGACGAAACACCGCAGGAGTAATCCGGCCAACATCCTGCTCCACCAAATCCGAGATGCGGCTCGTCTTTCCTTTCGCAAGCGAGGAGACCAGCTTGGAGTAAATCGTTGGCCAGCTCACGTAATTTTCCAGACAGCCAACATTTCCGCAATCGCACCGCACACCTGCCCGATCAATCGTGGTATGACCGAACTCACCGGCCCCGCCTTTAAAGCCCCTATAGATGGCACCGTTCATCAAAATACTGGCTCCCAATCCATCCCCAATCGTGACGTACAGCATGTTTTGATAATGACTGAAATCCCCGATAGTCTTCTCGGCGAGCAAATACGCATTCGTGTCGTTATCCAGCCAGGTTTTCATCTGGAAACGCTGCTCGATCATTTCTTTAACAGCGGCGTTCTGCAAGCGGAGCTTTGGATTGTAGCGAATCACCCCATGGACCGAGTCCACGATGCCTTGTGTGACAATCGAGATTCCCATGCATGTCTCCAGACTCGCGGCTCCACGCAAAAATTGCTCAATGATGTCCATCAAATAAGCGAGGACGCTCTCCCCTTGGTATGGCTTGATCGAGTGAACTTCCTTTCGTTTGACCACAGCTTCCAGATTCATCTCGGCAATGGTAATCTTCGAGCCAGAGATCGAAATGCCGATCAGAAAGCGACTATCAGGAGAAAACTGGACCAATATCGGTTTTCGTCCGCCATTTGACTCTCCTGTTCCCACCTCGCATACGAACGAGTCACGAATCAGCTCACTGACAGCCGAGGTCACGGTAGTAGGACTCAGTTTGTTCCGCTTCGCTATTTCACTCCGGGAAATGGGGCCGTAATGACGGATCGTATCTAATATGATGGAACGATTCAGTTCTTGGATCAGCTTTAAATCACCCGTCCTACGCATGTAACCATCCCTTTTATTCAAATCACAAATGGCAGGCGACAAAATGATCTCGGTCTGCCGCTTCCCGCAATGCAGGTGGTGTCGTCTTGCATATGTCCATCACGAACGGACAGCGCGTATGAAACAGACAGCCTGACGGCGGATTCACTGGGCTCGGCACATCTCCCTGCAAAATGATCCGATCCCGCTTCGCCCGTGGATCAGGGATCGGAACTGAAGAGAGCAGCGCTTTTGTATACGGATGCCGGGGATTGGCAAAAATCGTTTCCTTCGGGCCGGATTCTACGAGACTCCCCAAATACATCACGCCGATCTTGTCGCTAATATGCTCGACCACGCTCAAATCGTGAGAAATAAACAAATAGGTCAAATGAAATTCTTCCTGCAAATCTTTTAGCAAATTCAAGATTTGCGATTGAATCGACACATCGAGAGCAGAGACTGGCTCATCCGCGACGATCAGCTTCGGCTTCAAAATCAAGGCGCGAGCGATTCCGATGCGCTGCCGTTGCCCTCCGCTGAATTCATGGGCGAATTTCTCCGCATGATAGCTGGAGAGTCCGACGACCTCAAGCATTTCGGCGACAATCCGATCCCGCTCTTGGGTAGACAGCTTCGTATGAATGAGAAGAGGCTCTGCAACCACATCGCGAATTTTCATCCGCGGATTCAGTGAGGCGTACGGGTCCTGAAAAACCATCTGTACCTGCTTGCGCACTTCCCGCAGCTTCGTTTCGTTCATCTTGGAGATTTCTTCTCCATTGATCCAAATCTTACCCTCATCTGGCATCAAAAGCCTTGTGACCAAGCGCCCTGTCGTCGACTTGCCGCAGCCACTCTCTCCGACCAAACTGAACGTCTCACCTTCCTTGATCTCGAACGAAACGTGATTTACGGCTTTTACGCTTTTTTTGCTGCTTAATAGACCGCTATCAATCGGGAACGTTTTTTTGATACCGTCTACCACGACCAGTGATTTAGACATGAACATCCCTACCTTCCTCTTGATAGAGCCAGCAGCGGCAAGAACGTTCCTCTCCCACCATCGTAATGGCAGGCTCCTTTTCCCAACAAACAGGCATGACGTCCTTGCAGCGCGGAGCGAATTTGCAGCCCTTCGGCATATTGTTTGGTGTCGGTACGTTCCCCGGAACCGAATCCAGCCGCGCGCGCTTCTGCCCGATTTTGGGGACAGAGCCGATCAAGCCTTTGGTATATGGATGCTTGGGTTCGTCGAACAAGTCGTAAACAGATGCTTCCTCCACGACACGCCCTGCGTACATGACCACGACACGGTTGCACATTTCTGCCACGACGCCGAGATCATGCGTGATCAACAACATCGACATATGCTCATCAGCCTGAAGCTGCTTCATGACGTCGAGGATTTGTGCTTGAATCGTGACATCGAGTGCAGTCGTTGGCTCATCGGCGATCAACAGGTTGGGATTGCAGGACATCGCCATCGCAATCATGATGCGCTGTCGCATACCGCCAGAGAGCTGATGCGGATACTCCCCCATAATTTCGCTTGGTCGCGGAATGCCCACCTTTGTCAGCATGTTCACTGCTTGTTCTCGCGCCTTTTGATCGGAGTAGCCGAGATGCAAACGAATGGCTTCCATCAATTGCTCTCCGATTTTCATCACCGGGTTGAGCGAGGTCATCGGCTCCTGAAAAATCATCGAGATTTCTTTTCCGCGAATACGGCGCATATCACTCTCCGAAATCGAGAGCAAATTCGTACCGTTGTAAACAATCTCGCCATTGGTAATCTCACCAGTCGTGTCCTTGAACAGGCGCATGATCGACAAGGAGGTCACACTCTTGCCACAGCCCGATTCGCCAACCAGTCCAAGCACCTCGCCTTTTTTTATATGAAAGCTCACATGATCGAGGACGACTGTCTTCTGGTTGTCTCTCGTAAATTGTGTCTGCAGATGCTTTACTTCAATGATGTTCTCACTCATCTGCCCCATCTCCCTCGTTTAGTTCTTCGTTTTCGGGTCCAAAATATCGCGCAAGCCATCCCCAACCAGGTTGAACGCCAGCACGGTCAAAAAGATCGCAATCCCGGGAATGATGACCACATGAGGAGAAGTGGCGAGATAATCACGCCCCATACTGAGCATCGCCCCCCAGTCGGGACTCTCCGGCTTTGCCCCTAGACCGAGAAAGCTGAGACTGGATGCTGCCAAGATCGAGGTACCGATCCGCATGGAAAAAAAGACGATCATACTGGAGACGGTCTCTGGAAAGATGTGTCGAAAAATAATTCGGCTGCTTTTGGCACCCATGGACCGCGCCGCTTCTACAAACACCGCTTCCTTGGCAGCCAATGTATTGCCGCGAATCAAACGAGCAAACGATGGGATACTGAACACCGCGACCGCTACGACGACATTCGTTAATCCCGGGCCGAGGATCGCAACAATGGCGATTGCGAGCAGCAAATCGGGAAAAGCAAACATGACGTCACTCCACCGCATGATGAGGCGATCCAGCCACCCGCCGTAATATCCGCTAATCAAACCTAATACCGTTCCAACCACTGCACCGACTACCACAGAAGAAAAGCTGACGCCAAGAGAGATACCCGTTCCTACAATGATACGGCTCAAAATATCTCTTCCGTATTCATCTGTCCCTGCCCAATGCTCCATGGAAGGAGTCTGCAACGTCACATCATAGTTCGGCTCGTACGGATCATACGGCGCGATCCACGGGCCAAACAGAGCTATCACAAACAAAAACAAGATAAAAAACCCAGCCCAGAAAGCTGTCTTTTGCTTTTTCCACTTCTTCCAAAATTCGCGGGCCCTGGATTTCTTTTCCTTGGGAACTACAACGTTATGCCCGATTTCTTTTACTACCTCCATTTACGTCACCTCCTTGCCATTAGCTGTCATAACGGATTTTCGGATTCAGTGCCTTGTACAAGATGTCTACCAGCAGATTCACGAGAATGAACTCCAGTGAAAACAACAGGATGACTGCCTGTACGACCGGATAATCGCGAAAAGCAATGGAATCGATCAACAGACGCCCCATACCCGGAATGCTAAACACCGTCTCCACGACAACCGATCCGCCCAACAGAAAGCCGAATTGCAATCCGGCGATGGTCACGACCGGAATCATCGAATTTTTCAAGGCGTGCTTGCGAACGACTACAGATTCCTTCAACCCTTTTGCCCGACCTGTTCGGATGAAATCTTCCTTTAATGTTTCGAGCAGGGAGGACCGTGTAAATCGGGCCAGCATCGACATGATTCCTGCTCCCAAGGTTAACGAGGGGAGCACGTAGCTTTTCCAGCTCTCGACCCCACCTGTGGGAAACCAGCCCAACGTGACAGAAAAAACCTGTATGAGAATGAGCCCCAGCCAAAATCCAGGTAAGGAAATACCAGAAATCGCCGTCAGCATCCCTACGTAATCCGGCCATTTATTGCGGAAAACAGCAGAGATCGTCCCAATCAGCAGTCCGAGCACCAAGGCCCAGCCCAGGCTCATAAATGTCAACGTCATCGTTATAGAAAAACGGTTTTCAAACATATCGCTAATGGGAAGCCCCGTCTTCAGGGAGTGTCCCAAATTTCCTGTCAGCAGGTTTTGCATGTAGTTGACGTACTGGGTAAGCAATGGCTTATCCAAGCCCAGCTCCTGACGCACCCGCTCGATCTCTTCCAAGGTCGCTTCTTTTCCCGCCGCCAAGCGAACAGGATCACCCGGAACCAGATGGATAAAGAAGAAAATGAGCAACGACACGACAACAATAATCGGGATGATCTCGATGAGTCTCTTCACGATATAACGGAACATGGTACGGTTCCTCCTAAAAGAAAAGCAGCGCCCAGCGGCAGACAATGCCCGAACGCTGCTTCAAGTATTATTGGAACGTCGCTTCTCTTACATAGATGCCGCCACTTGGTGTGATATAAACACCGTTCACGTTCGCGCGTTTTCCGTACAAGATTTCATCGACTGCGAGGAAAATCCATGGTGCATCTTTAAACACATTTTCTTGCACGAAGCCATACAGCTGCTTTTGCTTATCTTGGTCTGATGATTGTGTTGCTTCCTTGATGCTTTGGTCGACAAGGTCATTTTTGTAGAAAGCCGTGTTCGCTCCCGCTGGCGGGAAGTTCTCGCTGCTAAACAACGAACGCATCGCATTGTCTGGATCAGCAGAGGACCAGCTTACGTACCACATGTTCATTTTTGCTTCTTCTGGAGACTTGATGCCGTAGATTTCATCGGACAGCGTCGCTTCTTCCATCGATTTCACTTCAACGGTGATGCCGACCTTTTGCAATTGCTGCTGAATGAATTGCATGCCCTTCATCGTATCTGAGTTCGTATTGCCCCAGATGTCCGTTGTGAAGCCATTTTCGTAGCCTGCTTCTTTCAAAAGCTGCTTCGCTTTTTCGATGTTGTATTCATAGGCGCCTTGCTTCGCATAGTGGGCAATCGTTGGGGACATCACGGATTCCAGGTGTGCGCCATACCCGGACTTCACGACTTTAATGAACGCGTCCTTGTCTACTGCATGGTTGATGGCTTGGCGAACGCGCGGATCGTCAAACGGCTTTTTCAGCATATTGATCGAGACATAGCGGGTGATAGTGGAAGGTGTGCGCTCTACCTTTACTCCCTCTGCTCCGTTCAGTGTCTCTACTTGCTGCTCAGGTAACGGATAGATGACATCGGCTTCACCCGTCTTCAGCATGGCTACGCGGGAGCCATTTTCAGGAACGGGCTTGTAGACGATTTTACCGACCTTGGCTGCTCCCTTGTTCCAGTGATCTGGATTCAGCTCTACCGTCAAATGGTCACCCTGTACCCATTCCACGAATTTATATGGACCTGTACCGACTGGATTTTTGGTAATGTCTTTGCCGTACTTTTCCAGAGCCGCCGGGCTGATGATTCCGGTCGTGAACTTGTTGATCATCGCGGAAAACGGCTGGTTCAGCGTCACTTTCACTGTGTGCTCGTCGACAACCTCTGTGGACTTGATGTATTTGTAGTTTCGATAAGCTCTCAAGTTGTTGTCTTTGTTGCTCATCCGGTCGAAATTGATTTTGACCGCTTCGGCATTGAATGGTGTGCCATCATGGAACTTCACGTTTTGCCGGAGCTTGAAGGTGTACTCTGTCGCGTCTTCATTCACGGAATATTCAGTCGACAGACCCGGCATGAGCTTCAAATCCTTGTCATAAATCAGAAGCCCTTCAAACATCGCGCTTTGGACACCTGATGAAAGTGCATCCCCTGTATTTTGCGGGTCCATCGTGATAAAGTTTTCGTTTACGGCGATGACCATCTGATCCTTTTGCGGCGCTCCCGTCGTTGTCCCCCCATTGGAAGCTGCCGGAGTTCCACTACCGCTACCACCGCCACTGCCACTGCCACTGGAACATCCGAAAAGTAAAGCCACTGAAAAAAGTAAGACAGATGCGGTTCGCAAAAACGAAGCTTTTTTCATTTCTTTTCCCCCTTGTCTTCATCTACTCTATGGGTGATATCTGGATGTCCATGGATAGGTCTAGCCTACCGGTTATCGGGTAAATACGATTTCTCTTCCGGTCGCAGCTGATTCGTATATGCCGCACAGAATCTTCATCATCTCCACGCCGTCCTGTACTGGGCTAAGTGTTTCTTTTTCACCCAAAATGCATGCGATGAAGTGATCGATCTCATTTTGGAAGCCTCGCTTGAAATCAAATGATAATTTATCCATCTGCGGGCTGACATTCAGGATCGTGTCATGCTTCTCTGCAATGATGGACAGCTCTGGCTCCACCTCTGCGCCTCCCTTGTCTCCGTACAGTTTGACGGCCAACTCGTCTTTTTTCGCATGCAGTGTATAGCTCACATCCACGAAAAGGGACGCTCCGTTTTCAAAGCGAATGAGTGCATTGGCCATATCCTCGACAGTGTTTTGGGAAGGATCGTAATCAGCTGCTTTGTAAAAAGAGAGATTTTTGACGTTGGCGCGATTGCCCAGCTTGTTGTATGTATTGCCGCTGACTGTCGTTACTTTTGGGCAGCCCATCAAGTACCAGCACAGATCAATGACATGCACCCCAAGATCGATGAGTGGACCTCCGCCAGATCTGTCCTTATCAGCGAACCAGCCTCCCGGATTGCCCAAACGGCGCAGACAGGATGCCTTCGCGTAATAAATCTCCCCCAGCTCGCCCGCATCGATGAACTGCTTGAGCAATTGCGCATTCGTATCGTACCTTCTCACAAAACCTACTTGGAGCATCTTGCCACTCTCTTTTACGGCCTCCTCTATCAGGAGAGCGCTTTCAACTGTTGTACTTAAAGGCTTTTCCAAAAGCACGTGCTTACCCGCTCCAAGGGCAGCGATGGCAATATCTGCGTGTGTGTTGTTCCACGTACAAATACTCACAGCGTCTACCTGTTCATCTGAGAAAACATCCTCAAGCTTGCTGTAGTAAGTTTCGGCCCCGTACTTCTGTGCTTTTTCCCGAGCGCGCTCCTCGTTGAAGTCGACGACGGCCCGAATTTCTGTACGCTCGTTTTGCTGGTACGATTGCAAGTGCATGTCTGAAATTGATCCTGCACCAATCACCGCAATTCTCACTTTTGCCATGATGTTGTCTTCCTCCTTGCTTCTCATCTGTTAATTAGTTTTTTCAGTGGAGTAATTAATAAGATGATACATAATTGTTTTAATTTTTGCAATACAGTTTTCGATTAAAAATTTGGTGTTTTCTCTCCTTGTTGATCTAGCGCAAAAACTCCCCCTGCCGCTCCCATCACTCCAGCTTCTACCCCGATCTGGCTAAGGACGACACGTACCTCCTGCGCCAGTCCAGGGATGCATCTCTCCCTCATGCTCTTCTCAATTTCCGGCATGAGTATGGTAGAAGCGTTCATAACTCCACCTCCGAAGACGATTACCTCCGGGTTAAACAAATAGATCAGATTGGCTGCTCCGGCTCCTAAGTAAAACCCTGCTTGCTTGATGAGTTGCTTGGAAAAAGGATCTCCTGCTAGCGCAGCCTCACTGATCGCTTTGGCCGTGACTGGCTCATTTGTGGTTGCCAGCTTGTGGCGAGCGGCGTTTTCAATGGCAGTACCCGATGCGAAGTTTTCCAGGCAGCCTCGATTGCCGCAGCGGCATGGCGGTCCGTTCCAATCGATCGAGATATGGCCGAACTCACCCGCACTCCCATCCCGCCCTGAAACCAATCGACCGTCGCTGATCACTCCTGCCCCTACACCTGTGCTGACGGTGACATAGATCATATTTTGGGTGCCAGCTCCTGCGCCCCATAGCCACTCCGCGATTGCCGCTGCATTCGCATCATTGAACAGCCGGACGGGCAGTCCGAACCTCTGCTGGATCAGGGTGCCAATCGGTACATTTCTCCAGCCTAGATTGCTCGCAAATACTACTTCACCGTTCGCGCTGTTAATAACTCCTGCGGAAGCAATTCCTACGCCGCGTACTTTTTGGGGATCGATGCTGCTTTCTGATAGGACATCATCAGTAGCAGACAGCACCCTTTCGATCACTGCTTTTTCTCCCTCCTCTGCTAAGGTCGGCAGCTGCTTTTGTGCGATTATCCTGCCTGCGTGATCAACCAAACCAGCCAAGATTTTGGTCCCACCCAGGTCCAGCCCAATCGCATATTCATCTTTTGCCATGCTCGTCTCTCCTTTATTTACCGTAAACTCGATATTAGTTTCTCCAATGGCTTTATAAATTCAACTTAGCTTTATTTGTAGCACACCCCTCTCCTTTCGTCCAGATTATTCGAAAAATTAATTTCATCGGCAGAGTTCTTTCGAATACCAAGTAGTACATAGGACAGAATAGAACTGTTAAAACGTCCAAAAGGAGAATTGTACTATGAATAAACAGACGCTGGCTGCCCATGAATCACTGGATATTCATGAAGTACTTAACTTCAAAACACTCTGCCTCTCCAAATCCAAGCTGATGCAAGGCATCGTATTTGATCAGGATTTACGAGCGTTGATGCAAAAAGATGTAGAGCAAACCTTGCAAGCAATCGCGGAGCTTCAGGCTATTTACAAGCACGCACCCTTCCAGGCACCGATACCGCAAACTCGTCCGACCCCCATCATAAACTGAAGGTGAAAATCTGATGAACAACGATTATCAAGATCCCATTAATGCGCTAAACATGCCGGAGAAAGCGGATATGACTTTTGCCATGGACTTTCTCATCCGTGCCAAAGAAGGCGTCCGAAACACGGCAATCGCTCTGACTGAAACAGTTACTCCCGAAGCAAGAGCCGTACTACGGAAACAACTCCACCAAGGAATTGCCCTCCATCAAGAAATCGCGGAGCTGATGCTCAGTAAAAAATGGTTCCATCCCTACGAACTCCATGAACAGTATCAACTAGACCACCTCTCCGCCTTGGAAACGATTCAAATCGGACAAATGAACTTCTTCCCTGAGGATACCTCGCGAAAAGGCATGTTCGATCGGACACCAGATGAACACCAGTGATGGGGGAACTTATTGATGAAAGCTGTTACATATCAAGGCATTAAAAACGTCGTGGTTAAAGAGGTACCCGATCCGAAGATTGAAAAGCCCGATGATATGATCGTGAAATTGACCAGCACCGCCATATGCGGATCTGATCTCCATTTACTTCATGGCATGATCCCCAATTTGCAAGAGGATTATATTATCGGTCACGAACCAATGGGAATTGTCGAAGAGGTTGGCCCCGGTGTAACCAAGCTGAAAAGGGGCGACCGCGTCATCATTCCTTTTACGATTGCTTGCGGCGAATGCTTTTATTGCAAAAACCATTTAGAGAGCCAATGTGACAATTCAAACGAGAATGGCGAGATGGGTGGTTTTTTCGGATATTCCGGTACAACGGGTGGTTATCCTGGAGGACAGGCGGAGTATTTGCGGGTGCCCTTTGCGAACTTTACCCATTTCAAGCTTCCCGAAGACTGCGAGGTAGAAGACGAGAAGCTATGCCTGATCGCCGATGCGATGCCAACCGCATACTGGAGCGTTGATAACGCAGGTGTGAAGAACGGAGATACCGTGATCGTTCTAGGCTGCGGACCAGTAGGCCTCCTTGCCCAAAAGTTTTGTTGGCTGAAGGGTGCAAAACGTGTGATTGCGGTTGATTATATCGATTACCGCCTACAACATGCAAAGCGTACGAACAACGTTGAAATCGTAAACTTTGAGCAAAAGGAGAATATCGGCAACTACCTGAAAGAAATCACGAAGGGTGGTGCTGACGTTGTCATCGATGCTGTTGGTATGGATGGAAAAATGTCCGCTCTGGAGTTTCTGGCGAGTGGATTGAAGCTGCAAGGAGGCGCCATGGGGGCAATCGTCATCGCTTCTCAAGCAGTCCGTAAAGGCGGCACGATCCAAATCACTGGTGTTTATGGCGGACGCTATAATGCCTTCCCTCTTGGAGACATCATGCAACGGAATGTCAACATACGTTCCGGACAAGCACCTGTAATCCACTACATGCCATATATGTATGAGCTCATTACCACCGGAAAAGTCGATCCAGGCGACATCATCACACACGTCATTCCCTTAAGTGAAGCAAAGCGTGGATACGAAGTATTTGATACCAAAACAGACAATTGCATCAAAGTCATTTTAAAGCCTTGATGAGATAACGGGAAGGAGGATGCTGGTACGATGAATTACGGATTGCACGAACAGCTTGAACTGCATGAAATTGCTTCTTTTAAAACCATTTGCATGACCAAGTCCAAGACGATGCAAGCCCTGGTTTCCGATGAGACGTTGAGACAGATTTTGGCAGACGATGTTCTCGCATCCACCAGACAGCTTCAAGAGCTGAGCTCTCTACTGGCAAAAGCAAATTCATAGGGGGACAACGCATGACTGGCATTCTTCAAAGCTTAGCTGGTATGGGTGGCCTGACCGATCAAGTAATCGCCATGGACTTTCTCATCTCCGCAAAGAGCGGTGTGCGAAACTATGCGATGGCACTGACAGAAACAGGCACCCCAGAAATTAAGGCAACACTCACCAAGCAATTGGAAGAAGCAATCGATTTGCACGAAAAGATCAGCCTGTACATGATTGAGCGTGGCTGGTACCATCCATGGAATGTTACCGAGCAGATTCAATTCGATCAGCAAAATATCCAGACCGCGTTAAATCTTCCGTGAAGTGAAAGCACCCTCTTTGGGTGCTTTCTTTTTCTTTTTAAAAGGTTATGTGAACCAATATCTTTACTACTTTATCTACCATTCGACAATATCTCCTAAAGTAAAAGGAACAAACATCCTATAAAATGGTATATATAGGTGTTTTTAGGGAGGGGCGATGATATCCATCTCATTATTCTGTATAGAGTACCGCAACATCTGGCATCTACTCGATGATCGTTTCAGAGCTACATTACCACTATCATGAAAGGTTGATGTTCATGTTTAAAAAAGCCTTGATCATCCTGACATTAAGCTCAGTTGTCGCTGTACCAAGTGTAGCCGCACAAGCCCAAGGGGCATCTCTACCTCTACAGGAAAAGGCACCAGCCTCCGCAAAAACAATAATCAAAAATGCCGCATTTGGTCAGGAAGTCTGGGTCATGCTCGGCTCCCCTATTCCAAACGGTTGGGTCGTAATCAGATCTTCTGGCAATATGAACCTGATTAAGGATATCAACAATGCTCCTGCTGGTTACGAAGTTTGGGTCATGCTCGGCTCCCCTATGCCTGACGGATGGGTTGTGATCAGAAGTACTGGGACTATGAACCTGATTAAAAATCTGAACAGCGCCTCTTCTAATCAGGAAGTTTGGGTCATGCTCGGCTCCCCTATGCCTGACGGATGGGTTGTGATCAGAAGTACTGGGACTATGAACCTGATTAAAAATCTGAACAACGTTTCTTCTGGTCAGGAGGTATGGGTGATGCTAGGCTCGCCTATTCCTGACGGTTGGATTGTGATCAGAAGTTCGGGGAATATGAACCTGATCAAGCGCCTATAGACTAATCAGAATAATTAAATAACCGCCCCCCCAATAGCAGGCACATAGCATGCATCTCATCAACAAGCTGATGTCGACAATCAATCGACATCAGCTTGTTTCCTTTTCTCTTTGGCCACAGGCTGAGGACTCCAACTCCTACCGTTCATCAAAAATTCGGTAAAAAACGACAATATTGTAAATTCTTTGCGCTTAACTTGAAAATACTGGATATGTACTTTACCATTAGAAAAACAATTTCAAACTACTTAAAAGAGATGGACTAGTAGGAATGAAATTGTTTTTGTAATCAAAAACATATGAAAAGGAGGTCCGCAGAGAACTGTACTGGGAACCACGAAAACTCTTGCTTGGGAAGGAGCCTTATGATGTTAGAAAGAATTTTGGGTAAACTTTTATTGTTCACTATTACTCTTGTCACTCTTGTAAATGGATATTTTGTTACGCCGACAAACGCACAGGATCAATCCGAATATCGCGTGGATTTTAGCGGTGTATCCGCCTCGATCCCTGTCAATATCCGTACCGGACCGACTACTTCTGCTACTATCATCGACAAGCTTCAACCAAATACCCGCGTACAATTTTCAGGTTGGACCCGAGGTACCTCGCTCAATGACTTTTGGACAAATGCCCCTGATAATAGATGGTTCTTCTACGAGAAAAACGGCGTGAAGTACTATGTTGCTTCTGCTTTTATTAATGGAAACCCACCTGCAACCGATCAAGACAAGGTCTTAGTTTCGTATCAGGTAACGATTACGACAAATATCCCTGCTCTCAGACAAGCCTATGAAAATGCCATACGAAATTGGAACAACACAGGCATTGTTTCATTAACACCAACACAAAATGCTCCCATTACCTTGGGGGAAGGCTATGCGAGGGGGTATGATGGATTTGGTTGGTGGCAATCGAATGGTTCCAGAGTAACCGGTGGCACAGTCATCCAATGGAACAGAGTGAGCAACAGAAACGCCGCTTATTTAGAAGCCTTGGCTACTCATGAGATTGGACATGTACTACGACTAAATCATAGATCGGATCACTCGATCATGAATAACTCTTGGTTAACGAGAATCACTGCCCCTACCCAAAACGACATCAATGAGCTTCGAAACATCTATAGTCGATAACTCATTGATTGCCTACACAAAAGACAATGCAAGGACCTCTTTTGGCTGTCGAGAAAGTCGACGGCCTTTTTTGATGAACAGCCCCACTCTTGGTGATAGACTCCTTTCCTTCTCACTCATCTGCGCATACTATTATAAATATTCCTTACAATTCCTAAAGGAGAATCCCTATGAACAATCAAATTCTCAGTGCGCGCCTGACTCTCACCAAAGTGGCATTACCCGATTGGGATCTGATCCGCTCCATCTATTCCAACCCGACACTGATGGAGCATATCGGAGCTACCATGAGCGATGAAGATATCCGCCGTAACTTTGAGAAAGAACTCGCTCCGTGGAGCCTCGAATCGACCCACTGGCTAACCTGGATCATACGTGAAACCGACTCAGGTAACGACGTTGGCTTGATTAGCTTCTGCACCCGTAACCGAGAAACTCTCACTGCGGAAGTAGGCTTCATCATACTGGACGGATTCAAGGGCAAGGGCTATGCAACGGAAGCAATCAGACGCGTATTTGATTTTGCTGTGGATACTTTTGGATTCAAAAAATTTACGGCTGTTTGTTCCGAAGAGCATGTGGCTTCACGACGCGTTTTGGAGAAGGCTGGAATGAAGCTGGATAAAATCGTGCCCGAAAGCACTGAAATTGCAGGTAAGATAGTGAATGACTGCTTTTATTCGTTGGAGAAGTAAGCGGATCTAAGATGGACTCCCGAGTTTGCTTACATCGCTTTTGGCGGTATTGTACTCGGTGGAATCGATGCCTTTGAACCAATAGAACGATTTCTAGCTGCACCTAGACCAAATATAAAGAGTAAGATTGACGCACAAACCAAAAGCAGAAGTGGAACAGTCCAGCTATCCGTTACATCATGTAGATATCCGAAAAGTGTCGGGCCTATTGCAGCAAGTAGGTATCCAACTGATTGAGCCATACCGGACAGCTCTGCAGCCTGTTGAGCATTCTCTGTACGTAAACCAAAAAACATCATCGATAAACTAAATGCAAAACCTCCACCAATTCCTAGCATGATGATCCACCAAACAATAAAATTCGCGCTTCCGTAAAGTAATCCAAGCGTTCCCATTAAAAGCAAAATTGTCGTAATCGTAACTAATGAACGTTGACTGGACATACGCCCTGCGATAATCGGAACGACAAAAGTAAATGGCAGCAAGGCTAACTGCATAATAGAAAGTAACCAACCAGATTGATCTGAACTTAATCCTTGCTGTTTTAAGATTTCAGGTAGCCATGTGATCAGTACATAGAAAAACGTAGATTGGAGTCCCATAAACAAGGTTACTTGCCACGCTAGTGCGGAACGCCATAAATTCACACTGCTATCAGCCGATTGATTTTTAAAGGTGGCTGTTTCCCTATTGCTGCGTTTCATTTGAGGTAACCAAAATAATACGGAAGCCATACTAAGAATGCCCCATATACCCAATGCCCCTTGCCATCCAATTCCTATTCCAACTGCAATGGGAACACTAATACCAGATGCTATTGCTCCCAATAAATTCATAGAAACGGAATATACACCAGTCATTAAACCAATGCGTCCAGGAAACTCCCGCTTTATAAGGCTAGGCAACAATACATTAGAAACGGAAATGGCCAATCCAAGAACAGCAGTACCGATATATAAAGTAGCGATTCCTGAGAGGGAACGCAAAATAACCCCAAAAGTAAGAAGGATGATGGAAATTAGAATCATGACTTCTACTCCAAACTTTCGCCCTAATTTAGGAACAAAAGGAGAAAAAAGTGCAAAAGCTAGTAGGGGCAACGTGGTAATCATACCTGCCAGCGTATTCGAAATATGAACATCGTCCCTAATAAGACCAACTAGAGGCCCCACCGAGGTTAAAGGAGCCCGTAAATTAGCTGCAATAAATATTATCCCTACAATAACTACCCAAACCGCTGATCTAGTAACACTTGGATTTGATTTTATATCTTCCGTGCTCATCATTTTCCCTCCTAGTCTATTAGAGTGGATACAGGAGTTAATTCGTAACCGGAGTAAAACGGCATATTATAATATACTTTTTAATCCACAAAACACACTATAATATAACGGATAGAAATTGTCCAATATCTATCATTTCTAATCAATCACAACAAAATATAACCCTCTAGCAACCATACGGTCGATAAAGGGTCATAGTCGTCGTAGTCTATGAGAATACAGGGAATCGATTTTTAGACCCCGTATTTCAATATAATATGGATCACAACAAGATCGTCGGATTGATTTATATATGAATGCGTACCATCTGCACAAAAACTGATCGAATCATATTGATTCAAGGTGTATGACTCATTATTTACATTGATGGAAAGGGTTCCTGACATTACCGTCGCAATTTCCGTTGTATTGTGGTGATGCTTCTCTGGATAGTATGAGCTATTCGGTTGTAAATAAGCTCTATACGTTTCCATTTCATTACTTACGTTCTGAAAGATTGGCTCAATTACCCAATCTTTATTATCCCCAGCAATTCTGAGTCCCTGCCCAGCTCTGGACAGATTCACACTGTCTTCGGTTGAGAATAAAGCCAAGAGTGGTATAGATAAGCATTTCGAAATTTTCCACAACACCCCGATTGTTGGGTTAGTTTCTCCACGTTCAATATTTCCAAGTGTCAGCTTGCTCACACCCGATAATTCTGATAAATCTTCAAGGCTCAAATGTTTCTCTTTACGAATTTTTTTTAATACCCCTCCAACCTGTAAAACAACTTGTTTGGGATCATCGGTTTCTAGATTCACTTTAAGCCTCCCTTTGCCATATCGATGGAAACTATAAAAAATAGGCGATTAGCATTTCATATACGATAGTGGATGAAATCATACTAAATATACCACATAAAAAAGAAACCCTTCCTGCCAAAACAGAAAGGGTCTCCTCCAACTGGTCTGCTACTTAAACCAGCCTTTTTCCTTGGAATGCATAATCGCCTCGATCCGATTGCTCACACCGAGCTTGTCGAGAATGACGGAGATGTAATTCCGCACAGTCCCTGTCGTAATGTACAGCTGGCTGGCAATCTCCTTGGTGTTCTTCCCGTCAGCGATCAAGACCAGAACTTCCTTTTCCCGCTCCGTCAGCGGATTCTCCTGCCCGTATGCCTCATCGACCAACTCAGGAGCATAGATCCGCCGCCCTGCCATAATGCTGCGAATCGAACTAGCCAGTTCTTCGCTCGGGCTGTCCTTGAGCAAGTAGCCGTTTGCACCTGCCTTCAGTGCTCGTTCGAAGTAGCCTGGGCGGGCAAAGGTCGTGAGAATCATCACCTTGCAGCCGCTACCTTTCAATTCCTCAGCAGCGTCTAATCCGCTTTTGACCGGCATTTCGATATCCATGATGCAAATGTCGGGTTGATGCTGATGCACGAGCTTGACGGCATCCTCACCATTACTTGCTCTTCCGACGACCTTCATATCCTCTTCCAAATCGAGCAGGGAAGCAAGGGCTCCCAAGAGCATCCGCTGATCCTCTGCAATGACAATGCGAATCATCCTCCCGCCTCCTGTTCCGGTTGTTTGAAGACGTTGGGTACCCGAATCACTAGCTGTGTTCCAGACACCGAGGACTGGATTTCCATACTTCCGTTGACAAATTCCAGCCGTTCCTTCATCCCACGCAAACCGTTTCCTCGGTAGACCAATTCCTCCGCCATTCCAATCCCATTGTCCGTAACGCTTACGACAAGATCGGTACGAGTGGGTTCGATGACGATGGAGCAGGCGCTGGCATTGCTATGTTTCACAATATTGTTGACCGCTTCTTTCAGGCACATGCACAACACGTTTTCTGTCATCAGCGAAGTATTGGTTAGATTCGTGTCGCCTTCCAGCACGAATTCAATTTCCGCCGCCTTGAAAATTTGCTTGATCCGAAACGTCTCATCTTCTAGCCGCGTCCCACGCATTTGCGTGACCATTTCCCGTACTTCTTTCAATGCGATTCGCGCCGTTTGCCTGATTTCTTCCAGCTCTGTTCTTGCCAAAGCAGGATTTTTGTTAATCAGCTTGTTCGCCAAATCACTTTTCAACCCAATCAAGGAGAGCTTCTGCCCCAACGTATCGTGCAAGTCGCGGGCAATGCGTTGACGTTCCTCGAGCTTGACCAGCTCCGATATTCGCTTGTTCGCATGCTCCAGCTCTCCCTGCAGCTTCTCTCGCTTATTCCAGTTGTACGTGGTCACGGGCAAGAGAATGACCGCTATCATGCTAACCAAAACAAACGGAAGCTGGCCAATCAATTGCACGTTTTTGGTGAAAAAGCCGATATTGACCGATATGGTGGTGCTAATCAAATGAACCGTGTACAGCGTAACAAAACCGATCTTGTTCTCGATATTCCCGATAAAAAACGCCAGGAAGAGCGAGAAATACACATAGCCGAACATCAAGGTCATGGCGACGGATATGATAATCTGCACACTCGTCCAAAAGTAAATCAGCCAACCCTTTGACAGGAAGGAGAATACATAGCAGATGAAAAACAGAATGATCATGATGATTCCGATCACCGCTTCGTACGTCGAAGAGGACCGGAAGATGAAATAGAATGGCAGGATGTAGAAGACAACCCACACATAAGGGCTCAAGCCCGTATTTTTTTGTAGAATGTGATACCACTTCTGCTTTTGCATGCTTGCCCACCTTTTCTTCGCCACTCTCTCAAGTGTATCGGAATTCAAAGGTTTATGGCAGGCTTATTTTCCTTCCAAACTCGGTTTGGAGCCTTGGAGTGCATCTATGATTGCTTCCGATTGAGCAGCAGCCAAACGCTTGAAGCCTTTGAAGCTCACAAACCGCTTGTTGCTCTCATCCCACAAATGAAAACGAAGGCACTGCACGCTGGACGCCAGTGTAATCGTCGTCGCCATCTGAAGCGGCGGTGTGTCGTTATGTGCTTTTTCCAGGTTGTAGTTCGGTACGCGCGGGCTTAAGTGATGGACATGGTGAAAGCCAATATTTCCTGTGATCCATTGCAAAACCTTCGGTAGCTTGTAGTAGGAGCTTCCTTCTACTGCCGCTTTCACGTAGCTCCACTCTTCATCGTTCTCAAAGTACGAATCCTCATACGTATGCTGCACATAAAACAGCCAAATCCCAAACAAGCCAGAGACGAAAAAGATCGGACCTTGAATCAGCAGGAATGCTTGCCAGCCAACCGCCCAGATCAAAAGCGCATAAAGACCGACCAACAGCACATTCGTCAAATACGTATTCAACCGTTCTTTACGGCGAGCTCGCTTCACATTAAAACGATACTGAATCAAAAAGACAAAAATAGGTCCCAAACCAAACATCACGATCGGATTGCGATACAGCCGATAAGCGATTTTATGCCAAGTAGAAGCTTCGAGATATTCATTGACAGTCATCATCCACAAATCGCCTACGCCTCGTTTGTCGAGGTTGCTGCTCGTTGCATGGTGAATATTGTGACTGTTTTTCCATTGTTCATAAGGGACGAGGGTCAGCACACCGGTAATCGTACCAACGATGTCATTCGCCAGACGATTTTTGAAAAAGGATTGGTGGCAGCAATCGTGGCAAATGATGAATGTACGGATGACAAAGCCGGCTGCGACGATGACGATAGGCAGCGTGAGCCAATAGGACACAGACAGACTGAGATAAGCACCGTACCAGAGTAGAATCAGCGGAACTAACGTATTGATTAGCTGTCGGATACTCTTTTTCAAGTCTGCTTTTTCAAAGGGGGCAACATTCTTTTTCAATTGGGCAATGTTGGCTTGATGCATCAATTGTTTCCTCCTCGATTGATGCGCACAGGGACATGTGAATTCGCCGGACGCAATATTCTATCTTCATTGTAGGAAATAGCGTCTAACCGCTGTAGTCATAAACGTCAAGTCGTGGACATGACAAATGTCATGGTTGAATATATATCTGGAAAATTAACGGGGGAGTAAACTACAGCAAAAAGGAAGAATCCAGCGCATAAAGGATTGCTGAACTCCGCTCCTTAAAAATTAGTATTCCCATTTTCCCCGTTTGGAAATCTTGAAAAGCTTCTATGATCTCTTCAAGGGTAGTCTCGTTGATTTTCACAGACCCGCAGGAGTGCGAAGAGACCCCATCCTTGCTTCGGATGAGGTCTCTCGCTTTGACGCTTTTTGATTTACTTCACATCGAGGCGCTTCACGATGTCATCGAGCAGCAAATTCGCTGCCTTGATGCCGCCTGCTTTGTTCCAAACCGTTTCGTCTACTTGGTAAACTTGATTGGTCTTCGCCACATTCAGAGATTTGAAGACTGGGCTTTCCATCCATTTTTTCGCGTTGTTCTCAATGTCTTTAGATTCTTTCGTTGGCTCGGTTACCCAGTAGAACAGGATGTCCCCGTCCATAGCGGACATACCTTCTTCGCTGATCATTTCTGCAAAGTTGTTTACGTCCTGGGAAGCTGGACGTGCTAGTCCGAGCTGATCGAGCAGCACACCGCTAAAGGTATCTTTTTGATAGATTTGTACGCCTTTTTTGGAGAACTTCGCTACGGATACTTTAGTAGAAGCTTTTGGACCCAGCTTTGCTTTCGCAGCAGCTACACGGTCATCGAATTCTTTCAGGACTTGCTCGCCTTCTGCCTTCTTGTTCAGTGCTTCTGCATAGAGCGTGAAGTTGCTTTTCCATCTACCGGACAGCTCTTCAGAGAATACGGTTGGAGCGATTTTGGACAGTTGATCGTAAATCTTTTCATGACGTACTTTGTTTCCGATGATCAAATCAGGGCTCAGGCTTACAATCGCTTCTAGATTCGGCTGGTCTTCAAAGCCCAACACTTCTACGCCTGTCATCTCATCCTTGATGTGAGGATACCAAGGATCTTCATCCCAGGACTGTACAGCAGCGATTGGCTTAACGCCAAGTGCAAGCAAGGCTTCGGTACCTTCATTTGTTAAAATAACCACGCGTTCTGGTGTTCCCTTAATCGGAGTGGTACCCATTGCGTGTTTCACTTCACGTACTTCATTGGAATCGGCTGGTGCTGGAGTAGCCTCAGTCGGCGTGCCCGATGCAACTGGCGCTTGTTGAGCTTGATTGGCATTGCCTCCGCAACCGGCAAGGACAACCAGCAAGCACAGCGCGAAGAAGCTGGTCATGATGTGGCGCATGGTACGTAAACTGGTCTTACTTTTCATATCGAGAATGCCCCCACTTCTGCTTATCAACTTAGTGATAACAATTATCAATTGATAGTATATAGAGACTCCTCTTACTTTTCTATGGACATGATTGTCTAATTGACATGGACCAGATTACCCCTGTCCGACCTGGAGAAAGTACGCTGTGCTCCTTTGAATCGTATGCTCTCTGCCAAACGGTCCCCATGGGTCCCATTCATGATTGGCGGGATGGTACACTTTGTTTTCCCGTACCGCGCGCAAGTCTCTCCACATTGGGTTGTTCCACAATACTGCCACGTGCTCCCGTTCACTCCAGAACACGATGATTCGCTCCGGGTTCAATTCGATCAGATCGTTGAGCGCATTCGGTTTATAGGCTGCGTGTGTCACATTCGGGTCAGGCGCAAATCCAAGCTTGTGATAAAACAAGTCAGCGAGGGCGTGCCCCTCTACGCCGTACAAACGCACCTCATCCTTTAGCACACGAATCATCGTCCATTCACCCGTGCGTGTAACCGGCAATAGTGCATCTCTTGCCTGTTTTTCCACTTTGTCGATGTGCTTGATAATTTTCTCTGCCTGACTCTCTTTCTGGAAGAGCGTCGCCAATTTGGTTTGGTAGTCAATCCAGTTCGGATAGCCGTCAAAGGTGACCGTTCCTTTTATTTTCTCCCAGTCTCCTGCCTCCCGATTGTGGAAAAAATTCATCCTGACGATCACATCAGGCGACAAGGTCAAAATCTCTTTCGGATCGATCAACTGTTCTGCATTCAGTGCTTTTGTCCCGCGCAGCTTTTGCTGCAAATAAGAAGGAAAGCCCGTCCTCGTTTCAAAGTAGTTCGGGAAGGAGGGGGCAGCAATCGGCTGAATTCCCATCGCAAGAAAATGATCCTGCAAAAACAGCTTGCTGACCACGACTACCCGCTGTTCACTTTGCTTCATATAAATTTGCGGCGACAATCCTTCTCGTTTTTTAAAGAGCCTACTAAAATACAGCTCATCGGCATACCCTACGTTACGAGCCACATCCTTCACACTTCCTCCAGAATGGGCAAGCAGCTCCTTGGCATGCTCCATCCGCAACCCAGTCAAATACTCCCCGGGTGTCATTCCCGTCGCACGTTTGAAAGCACGGCAATATGAGCTGGGGGTCAACCCCGCCAGTTTTGGCAAGCTTCCCAATTCCAGTGACTCGCGGTAGTGTTTTTGCATGTAGGTGATAGTCTCCTCAATCGATCCAATGCCCTTTTCCTCTTTCTTTTTCTGTTCATCATGAACAACACCAAGCAGCTCGTAGAGTAGCGCTTGGCTCTGCAAAAAAGAAGAGTAGTCCCGCTTCCGTGTCAATTGCGAGAGCTCATCCAATACCGTCAGAAATGAGGCGGGAGTAGAGACAGCCAAAACCTTGACTTCTTTCCTCTCGGGAGCGCTCTCTTGCTGATCGTGTCTCGCTTCCACGTAATGTAGCCTGTATATGTGCAACGGTCCTGATTGGCACCGCAATTCTTCTATCTTCGTCGTCTGGCGCAACAACAAGAGCTTTCCGGCGTCGAGCAGCTGCTTTTGACCATCAACTGTAATCTCTGCACTTCCTTCTGCCACATAGCAAAGGACATGGGTGTTTACCTCCACCTGACGCAGGTGAAAATTTTTCAATCGCTGTTTGCGAAAGGCGGTCATCAAAAAGCCAGGATAATCTTGATTAATCGTCAACAGATTCACATCCTTCTATCACCGGAAATAGCAAGAAAAAGTAGACAAGCTGATTACCAGAATCAGCCTGTTCTACTTTCATCATGTTGGAGATCTTTCTATTTGGCAAGTACTTGCCTGTCTATTGTGAGGAACGAGTCGAACGGAACATCAGCAAGAACAGATATGGCGCGCCTAGCAACGCCACCACGACCCCCGCCGGAATATCTTTCGGGATCATGACGATCCTTCCCAGCAAATCAGAAGCAACCAGCAATACAGCTCCAAGCATGGCTGAGACGACAACTGCACGGCGATGATGAGGTCCGACCAGCATACGTGCCGCATGCGGAGCGAGAAGACCGATAAATCCTACGGCTCCGACACTGGCAACTGCCGCTGAAGCGAGCAGCACTGCAATGACTGCCACAGACAACCTCGTTATCCGCACCTTTAACCCCAATCCCGTCGAGCTCTCGTCGTTAAATGACAAGAGGTCCACCCGACGTCCTAACCACCACGCGATCGGTGCTAAGACGAGGATCGCAGGCAACAGGCGACCTACTTCCATCCATCCCCGCCCGTATGTACTTCCTGCTAGCCAAGTGAGTGCAGGGGCTGCCAAGATCATGGAATGTACGATCAAAATATTGATAAAGGCGGCACCTGCGGCAGAAACCGCAATACCTACTAGCGTCAAGATGATTGGATTGAGTCCTCTTCTCCAAGAGACCGCGTACACAATCGCAGCAGAGATGATGCCCCCTACAACGGCCCCAAGCGGCATCCAAGCCGAGAGTTGAGGAAACACAAGGAGCACGATAATCGCCCCTACACCCGCACCGCTCGTGACACCGACAATCTGCGGATCAGCCAGCGGATTACGTACTGCACTCTGCATGAGACTCCCGCTGATCGCGAGTGCCACACCTGCCAACATCGCTGTTAACAGTCGCGGCATTCGAAGCTCAAACACCAATTGACTGTACATCTCGTTTCCTTGTCCCATAAAAATGGCGATGATCTCTGTCCACGGCAAGTACAAGTTTCCGCTAGACAAGCTGAGCATCCAAACGACCACGAGCAGCACAGCAAGCGTACACACTATCAGCGGATACGAAACTTTACGTTGTGCTCCTCCGACGCTCATCGAGCCGCCAGTCCCAGCACTCATACTGCGCGAGACACGCAAAGCCAGCCAAATCAACCATGGTCCGCCAATAGCTGCCGTGATGGCTCCTGCCGGAAGTTCACCATAATGATTGATGAACATACGTGCAATCGTATCGGAAGCTACAAGCAGCGCTGCCCCCCAGATGGCACAGAGCGGTAACAGCCATCTATGCTGCGTGATGCCGGACAATCGCACCAGATGCGGAGCCACGAGTCCGATGAAACCGATTGGCCCGACCACACTGACACTGACGCACGTAATCAAGATCGCAATAAACATGGTGAAAAGCCGTGTTTTTGCCACCTTTTGCCCCAATGATTTCGCCGTTTCTTCATTAAAGCTAAGTACATCCAGCTGCCTGGCCATGAAAAAGCTGACCAAAATCCCAACTACAATCCAAGGCCAACTGAATTCTACACCCGACCAGTCATTTTGCTTCAAGGAGCCTGAGCCCCAGAGGAAAATGCCATTTGTCGTTTCTTCGTTAAACAAGATGATGGCACTCGTCAAGGAGGAGTACACCAAGGTGACAATCATCCCGGACAATGCCACACGCACTGGCGAACCTTTTCGCCCGCCAGACATGAAATATACGGTAACGGCTGCG